>JAKQHY010000159.1 GCA_029555965.1 Chloroflexota bacterium
GGACGCCAGCATCAAGCGGAAGCTCCAAAAGATCAGCGCAACCGGCGGGATGTAGTCGCCCTCGCCGAACAATTCGGTATATCGGGTTTGCAAGTCTTTAAGGCCCAGCACCTCGGCGTCGAAGCGGTTGTAGGCCAGGAAGCTGACCACGGCGGGGATGCGCAGGCTGAAGGGGTTGGACTGCGCTGCTTCGTCAATGACGGCGACGAGGGAAAAGGCCGCCGGCTGCTCCGTCTCCCACAACGCCTCGGCAGCGGCCATCTTCATCGGCTGGATGGATATGACGTGCTGACCCTGCAAATGCCCGATCCCGGCGACGGCCAGAGCCGCGATCAAGCCGTAGAGTGCGCCAAAGCGGAATGTCTGGCGGAAGTCGGCGTTGGCCGGGTCGCGGCGCAATTGGTACGCGCTCACGCCCAGGATGAAGAAAGCGCCCGTCGTCGCCGAGGCCGCCAGCACGTGCCCCAGTTGATAGAAGAGGTACGGGTTGGTCATCAAGGCCCAGAAATCCTCTAACTCCACCCGGTAGTTGCGCACTGTGTAACCCACGGCGTGCTGCATGAAGGAATTGACGGTGAGAATCCATAGCGCCGAGAGCACCGTCCCGGCAAACACCAGCCAGATACAGGCGAGATGCGCTTTCTTCGAGAGCCGCTCCCAGCCGAACGTCCACAGCCCCAGGAAGGTGGATTCGAGGAAGAAAGCCGCAAACGCCTCGATCGCCAGCGGCGACCCGATCACATCACCCATGAAGCGCGCGTAGTTAGACCAGTTCATCCCCAATTGGAATTGCAACACGAGGCCGGACACCACGCCGACGGTGAAATTGATGGTGAAGAGCCGACCCCAAAAGCGCAACATCCGCCGGTAAGCCTCGTCGCCGGTGCGCACATAGCGCGTTTCCAGAATGGCGAGGAAGAGACTCAGCCCAATCGTCAATGAGGGGAAGATAAAGTGAAACAGCGCAGTCAGCGCAAATTGCCAGCGAGCCAACAATAACGCATCCATCCGCACCTCCACAAAAGCAGGAAATGGGTAAAGAGAAATGAGAAATGAGAAATGAGTGGCTTCTTACTCATTTCTCTTTACTCATTTCTCATTTCTTGACCACCGATTTCTGATCACCGATTGCCGTTACCAACAAAAAAATCCACACCTTTTTTATAGCACAAAAGGTGTGGACTGGAAAGGCAGCACGTTTGGTGAATTAGTCCAGCGGCTCGAAGTCGTCTTTGCTGGCGCCGCAATCGGGACATTCCCAATCGGCGGGCAAATCCTCGAAGGCAGTGCCCGGCGCGATGCCGTTGTCCGGGTCGCCCTTTTTTGGGTCATAGATGTAACCACACACCACACATTCGTACTTTTTCATTGTCTCCTCCAAAGTGTAAAAGAGTAATGGCGCCAGACTGTTATCTGGACAAGGTGATTATATGGGTGGCTTTATGTCTGTCAAGTTATCAGCACGGGTATAGTAAGAGCACTCAAGCCAGTTTTTGAGCGTGCTCATAGTAATTTCTATGAGACCCAGGTTGTATGTTGCCCCAAAACCGTCCACTTCTCACCATCTTTTCCTAGCAAAAAAAATTGCCCGATACCTATTAAACTATCAGAAGTGTTCCCAACGTACACTAGAGCCTGTGTTTTTCCAACATTAAATGCAACCCGTGAAAATTCTTTTAAGCCACCTGAATGTGGATAGCGGCCACGGAAGTTGTTCCAATTCACTCCTTGGAGTATTTGACAGATTTCCTCTCTATCAATTAATACTACAGGTATATTCAATTCAAAGCGATCCTCAAAATGATACGTTCCTTGATTTTTAATACGAAAGTCATCTAACAAATCCTCCGTAACCGTTAGATCCCCAGCTACATGGATCATGCTCTCCAACAGTCTTTCGCTCCCATCCTCTACAATACCATTTTGTATCACGATTCGTTCTATACTTGAAGTAAGAAACTCAGCTTCTAACACTGCTACATAGACTTCGTATTCTTCATCCTCTGGAGCTGGAGAATTTTCTAACTCAAGCATCTCAGCTTGGTAGCGCCTTGCACAAATTTTATTCCACTGAACCTCTCGGAGCATCGGCGATGTTGGTTTGGCACAATCATAGACTATGAATAAGAAAACCAGTATTATCAATAGCAGGAGTCGTTTGTACATCCTGACCTCAAAGATTCTTTCACCACCCACCTTCTGATTATGTAGTCAACCCTACGTCCGTCAAGCCGATTTCACCACGCGCAATCCCCAGCGACCCTGCTTACTGGCGATGTAATCCGCCCGCCGCCGTCCAAACGCCGGATCGAGTTGGGAGAGCGGTACGACATCCCCTTTGATCAACACCGGCGGGTCAATAGCGCGGACTTTGGGCAGCGCCCACAGGTTGGGGTGGTCGTCGTCGCGCGCGAAGGTCACGTCCGGGCGGAGCAGGGCGAGCCAACGCTGGATGTCGGGCGAGCCGGCGGCGCGCACCCGCTCCATCAGCGCGACGTCCGTGCCGAAGAAGTCGCGCTCGGCGATCACGCCCTGCGCCAGGGCTGCGCGCAACGCCTCCGCCGCGACCGCATACCAGCCGACTTCGTTCAACCCACACCAGCAGCGGTCGTCGAGCTGCATAAACGACTCGCCCAGCCAACGTGCCGCGTCCAGGTCGTCCACCACAATCTGTCCATCCCACACCCGCAGGTGCGCGAGCAGCGCCTGCACGTCCGCCGCCGTGAACATCCGCCAATCCACCACGCCATCGCGGAAGAAGTAGTCCAGCCGGTCGGCGCAGAGGCGGGGCAGCGGCTGTTCCAACAGCGAGAAGTGGTCAGCGTCCGTGACCCAGCGCCAGTCCAGCC
>JAKQHY010000195.1 GCA_029555965.1 Chloroflexota bacterium
TATAACATTGTCGGTTCGACAGAGGCTAACCCCGCTGCCGGTAAGATTTCTCACGAGTCGCCGCTGGGACAGGCCCTGCTTAACCGGCGGGTCAACGACGTCGTGGCCGTTCAAGCGCCTGCCGGGAAAATTCGCTTCCGCCTGGTCAAAGTTGAGTGAGTCCGACGCGCATCATGCACAGGGCGGGGATTCGGTCCCCGCCCTGTTTTTTGATGACGAACTTTTTCCTCACCGATGCTATAACTCTGGCTCCAACCAAAATCGCAAAGCGCCTTCAGCGCCGCAGCGCGCGCAGCCGGTCAATTTCGGCGCGGACGGCTTCCAGGTCTTTCAATCCCATGTAAACAATGGCGTAGCGGATGTAGGCCACCTCGTCAATTTCACGCAGGCTTTCCACCACGATGTCGCCGATGATGTGGCTGGATACCTCGGCGCGCCCGGTCTGGCGGATGGCGTACTCGACCCGGTGGACGATGCTTTCCAGGTCCTCCGCAGAGACGGGGCGGCGCGCGCACGCGATGCGCAGGCCGGCCATCAATTTCTCCGGGATAAATTCTTCGCGGCGTCCGTCCTTTTTGATGACCAGCGGGGTGGTGAGGATGGCGCGTTCCTGGGTGCTGAACCGCTGCCCGCACGTCTCGCACTCGCGCCGCCGCCGGATGTTCCCCTGAGCGTCGTGGCGCGTATCAATCACTTTGGTCTGGTCGGATGAGCAGAATGGACACCGCATAAATTCCCTCCTAGTTAGCGCAACGGATTGAACGGGGCGATAGGCCCTGAGCCGTTACCCTCCGTTCTGTTGGTGGCATCAACGTCATTATAGCACAGCGATGGGGGGGCGGCAAGAAGTGTTGGGAACAATCTCCGGTGATGTCACTGTGGCACATCAGGAATACAGGGGAATTCATCATTAACCAACGGTTCACCAGCGGTCGGATGAAAATTTTCACCGCAGAGACGCAGAGATCGCAGAAATTTTCTTTTTTCCCTGTGTTCTTTGTGCCCTCGGTGGCTATTTTCAAGCGTTTTGCGGTATGATGCGTGTAATGTGAGCGCGGTAGAGAGCGGGACTGTGTCCGGGCACTGCCGGTATACCGGTCAACGCAGGGACGCCACAGCCTTCACCTTTACAAAACTACTCTCTGGATTTATAATATAATCATCTTGTTAATGTGGGAGGGATATGATGACAGAAGAGAAGAAGCGCCGTCCAAGAGTGGTGGTCTTTTCCACGCCGACGTGTCCGCATTGCCGGCACGCCAAGCAATACTTGAAGTCCCGTGGGATTCACTTTACAGATGTGGACATTTCCCGCGACGAGCGGGCCGCCCGCGATATGGTGCGCATCAGTGGGCAGCAGGGAGTGCCGGTCATCCAGATCAATGGACGCCCGGTCATCGGCTTTGATCGCGCACAAATTGACCGCTTGCTGGGGCTAAATTAAGGGATGTTACTGTGGAATGAGGGGGGACAATCGTCCCCCCTTTTTCTTTACTATGGAATTTGTAGGGCGGTTGGTTTCGACTATAATAAAAACAGTACGAAAGTCTGTTGAGGTGCGCTGTGGAATCAATGCCGGATTTATCCAATCATGTCGCGGTTGTGGTGGAAGACGATCCCCTCAATGCTATGTTGATCCGCAGAATGTTGCTAGGGGTTGGGCTAGGGGAAGTCAAGGTGTGCAAATCGGGTGTTGAGACGCGCCAGACCATTGTGCATTTATCGCGCGTTGATCTGATTTTGCTGGACATTCAATTGCCGGAGGAAGATGGTTTTGATATCTTGCGCTCTTTGCGTTACCTGCCCAGCGTAGACAAAGCGCGGATTGTTGCCGTCACGGCAAACGTTATCCCTTCATACATCGTGCGCGCGGCAGAGGCCGGATTTGATGGCTTCCTGGGCAAACCGCTGAAATTTGATGAATTTCGCTCTCAAGTGCTGCGGATATTGAACGGTGAAAAAGTCTGGGAACCATAGCTACTATCTGGATACAATAACAGCGCGAGGGCAAACTTCCCTCGCGCTGTTGTTTTGGCGTCGTTAAGAAGCGTGTGCTGTCACCGGCGGCGCCGTTTAGGGACATCCGCCAGAATCGTCACTCCCAACCTCTCAATGTCCTCTCGGTCCCGCACCATCGGGTCGAGGTAGTGCGCCAGGAAAACCAACCCTAGGCCGACGCCCGCCGCCAGAATCAGCCGAAGCCCCGGCCCCGTCAACTGTGCTCGGAGCGATGGCGAGAGGGCGCTGGGAATCGGCGTGTCCACCTGCCGCGCAATGGCGCCCACCCCTCCCATCTGCGGGAAGTAGGTTGGGCCATTCTGCGTGATCTCCGCACTGATTTCCTCAGCAAGGGGTACAATTTGTGTACCATCTCCCCACGTCAGGTAGATGACCGTCACCGACTCGGCATAATCCGTGACGAGTGCGCCCTGGATAGCCGAAACCGGGATGTCAAGCCCCCGGTCGGCAAGCCGTCTGGCGACCGCTTCGGCAAACGCTCCCGTATCCGCGACGTTCGCCAGCCCGCGCGCGATGTATTCCGACGACAGCCAGGCGTGATAGCGGTCGTAATCGGCGGATAGCGTGGACGCCGGCGTTCCCCCGGCCGTGAAGCGCATCACCACCTGGTACACCGTCGGCGGGCGCTGGTATGTCAGCCCCACGTAGCCCGCTACCACGACGACCGGGATCGCCGCCATCCACCACCAGCGCAGCAGAATTTTCCACAATTGGCGTAACTCCATCGTTCAACCTCCGAAATAAGCGAGTGAGCGGATCAGCGAGTCAGCGAATGAGCGAGTGAGCGGATCAGCGGATCAGCGAGTCTTGCCTTTTGCCTCCTCACTCCTCACTCCTCACTCGCCACTCGCCACTCACCTCAACATCTTCACAAATCCCTCATACCCGTGCAGCCGCGCCGCATCGTCTGCGTTTTGGGGATGGCGCAGCTCGCGCATGGCCTGCGCGACCTCCGGGGTGGGGTGCATGTGCCCGTCGCGGGCCAATCCCACGCCAGTGATGAGGGCGACTTCGCCGCGATGCACATGCCAGACGCGCCAGCCTTTGCTCCGATTCAGCGAATAGTCAAAGCCCAACAGAATCCGCTGCACGTCGCGCTGCATGGCGTGCGGGACGCGGCGCGGGTCGGGCCAGGAGAACGTCAGGTCGTCGCCATAACGGCTGTAGCATGCGTTGGACTGCCGGGCCAGGGCTGCGAGCGCCTCGTCCAACGGCGCGTTGACCAAATTGCTCAACGCGGGACTGGTCGGCGCGCCCTGCGGCAGCGCGCCGCGGAAGGTACACAACCCTGTCAACACGCCGGCGGCGACCTCATCCCACTCCTGCGCCGCGAAGAACGCCCGCACGCGGCGCGCGCCGGTATGATCGAAAAAGTCCGTGATGTCGGCGGCAGCGACGACGGCCTGCCCCACATGCATCCGCGCGTTGTCGGCCACGGAGAACTTCCGCCGGAAGCCGGTGACGGCCCAGTGCAGGGGAAGGGTATTCAGGTATTCACGGAGCAAGGTCTGTTGCAACGCTTTGAGCGCGGGCGAGGGGGCGTAGAGTTGCCGCGTCGCGCCGTTGGGCTTGGCAAGGGTCAGCGGGCGGTAGTGGTAGCGCGGCGCGCGCCGCGCGCCGTGGAATTGCAGCAACTCGCGCGGCGGCACGCCCAGCATCCATCCCAGCCGCGCCAGCCCCGGCGTGACCGGCCCGGCGTGCTCTACCGGATGGCCGGTGAGCCGCCGCGCCAGATTGACCAGCGTAGCCAACACGGTCATCGTTATTCTGAACGGCGCGTCAGCAAGGCTTCCAGGCCGGGGAGGATGAGGACGTTGCCCTCTTTGTCGGCCAGCGCAGCCAGCGTCTCCAACTCTTGCAGGCGCATAATGAGCGGATTCTCGGTCATAATCTTGGCCGTGTTGGCCTTGGTGCGCGCGGCTGCCGTCTCGTGGCGGGCGGCGACCAGCGCCGCGCGCCCGGCTCGGTCGGCCTCGACCTCTTGCAGGAACACGCGCTGCACACTGCCGGGCAGGATCACGTCCTTCACGCCGACGCGGTGCAGCGTGATACCGTAGGTCAGCGCAGTGGCGGCGACGGCGGCGTGCAGGTCGGCGCCGAAGGCGTCCCGGTCGGTGAGCAGCTCGTCTACGCTGTGCGCGCTGATGATGTCGCGCAGTGTCAACTGCAAGTCCTGATACAGTCGCTCGGCGTAGTCCTCGACGGTGTGCTGCGCCAGCGCGGGGTCGCTCACGGCGTATTGCGCGATGAGGGTCACGCGCACCGGCACCTTGTCGGTAGTGAGGACTTCCTGCCCGCTCACGGTCTGGCTGACTTGCCGGAGGCTCACCTTTTCGATGGCGCGATGCTGCCACTGCCACAGCCTGTAGCGGCCCGGTTCCAGCAATTTGACGAAGCGGCCTTTTTCATACAGCAGGCCCCGTTCGTATTCCCAAACTTCTACCACATCGGTCAAACCAAAGATCGCCATTTTGTTCTCCTCTCGGAAAATCTTGTTATTTCCAGGTGACCCGGACGACCAGCATAGGATGCGCGGACGGCGGGGAGGGCATTGAGGGTGGCGGGGAGGCAAGTTCTGACAGAACTTGCCTCGCTGCCATCCTGTATCCTACCATCCACAAGGCCGACCGGGCAACATTCCGCGGGTTTCCCCAACAGAACACCGCCGGCCGTCCGGGCCAGGTAGACTCCTTGCGCTTGCGCAAGGAGTCTATAGGCTCCTATGTGCGGTACGCTCTGACCTACCGGCGAGCGCCGCGGGAGCAACGATGGTTGAATTATACTCGATCTGAAGACCTTAACAATGGAGATGTGTAACAGGGCTTTATCATTCTCGGCAGGTACAACCTGTCGAAGAGATTTTGCGGCTGAAGCCGCCGGTAAGAAGGCGGTTTTGCGGTGACGGGCTACCGCCCGTCACCGCAAAACCCCCTTTAAGAATCACGGCTTTAGCCGTCTCCTATGGCGCAGCGCATCATCCGGCTGAAGAATGATAAGGCCCTGGGATGTGTAACATTCCGGTTATATTTTGTAATGGGTTTGTAATTTCAGCTAACTTACTTTGCGTTAGAATAAGGCCAGGATATTCAAACAGTATAGGATGTTATACTAACTTTTAACCGGCCGGGAGGGGAGAGATGGATCCAATGGACGAGAACTACACAGGCAAGGCGATTTCATATCAGCAGAAGCGGATGCTTTTGCAGGCTTTGGATGCTTTCACCCGCTCCGAATCATGGGACGCGGCTAAACAGGTGGTCATTGAACATCGTGAACTGCTGTCTGAAGAGGCTGACGCTATTTTGGCGGCGCTCATTGCCCGACAGAAAGATAAGCGCGCCATTGAAATCCTTCAGGATCATCGCCGCGTGCTGGCGCGTTGTCGGCTGGAAGGGGTGGACGCCGCCTTTGCCGACCGCATTGCTGGTGAGTCCTTGGCGCCTGCCGATATGGATCCGGTGTTGTGGATGCGCTTGCAGACGGCGGATTCTTACGACACGCTCTTGCGCCTATTGTTTGAGTATCCTGAATTGCTCGACCTCGTCAAACGGCGGATGACGCAGGTGTTGGGCGAAGCACAGATGCGGGTCATCAATGCCATTGAGATTTTCCTGGCGGCAGATTCGTGGGATGCCGCTAGATTAGCTGTCGAAACGTACCCCGAATTGCTGAGCCTGGACGCCGACATCTGGCTGGGACAGTACGCCAGTTTTGTCGCAACGCGAGGGGATTGGAACATCGTGGAAATCTTGGCCGAGCGCCGCTGGCTGCTGGCCCGCTGTAGGATGGCGGGAGTGGATGCCACCTTTCGCGGGCGCAACTCGCCGGGTGATGGCACCCGCCTGGATATGGCCCCAGAAATGATGGCGCGGCTGTTGTCAGCATAAATCCTGCTGGGGATACATAAGACGCAAGGTGTAAGGTTGCCTTGCGTTTTTTGTTTTGTATTTCTGAGGGGAGAGTTGTGTTCGGGCGATTTCGTAGTTATCATGGAATGAAGAAAATGCCCATCACTATGGACGCCGGGTAATTCGCCAGCGTTTGGATGAAAATACTGTTCGTCCGTTGAAACGAGTGAACAGTTCAACACTTATTTTCAATGAGGAGGCCGCATGATCAATCGTATTGGGGTGCTGACCGGCGGCGGGGATTGTCCCGGCCTGAATGCGGTGATTCGAGCCGTGGTGAAAACCGCGATTAACGAATATGGCTGGGATGTCCTGGGCATTGAGGACGGATTTGAGGGTCTCATCCAACCGGGCAAGGTGCGTCCTCTTGGATTGGACGATGTGCGAGGCATTCTGGCGCGCGGCGGCACTATCCTGGGAACCACCAACCGCGCCAATCCTTTCGCCTATGAAGTGAGTGTAGATGGGGAGATGCGTGTCTTCGATGTGTCGGACGATGTGGTGCGACATGCGCAAATCCTGGGATTGGACGCGCTCGTGGTCATCGGCGGAGATGGTTCGTTGCGCATCACCCACGAATTGAGTCAGAAAGGCCTTAAGGCAGTGGGGGTCCCTAAAACTATTGACAACGACTTGTCGGAAACGAATGTCACCTTTGGGTTTGACACGGCAGTTAATACGGCGGTGGGGGCGCTGGATCGTCTCCATACCACTGCTGAAAGCCACCATCGCGCGCTCATTCTTGAGGTAATGGGGCGAGATGCGGGGTGGATCGCGCTCCAGGCCGGCATTGCCGGGGATGCGGATGTCATCCTCATCCCAGAAATTCCTTATGATCTGATGCATGTGGTGGAGAAGGTGGTTGCGCGCAGCCGGAGCGGAGTCAAGTACAGTATTATTGTGGTGGCGGAGGGCGCGCGTCCGGTAGGGGGGGCCGCAGTTTATCAGGAGCGGCGCGAGGTAGGAGCGGAGCGCCGGCTCGGAGGCATCGGGGCCGCGTTAGCGGAGCAACTTCGGGCGCAGAACAATGCGGTGGAGGTGCGGGTGACCGTGCTGGGACATTTGCAGCGCGGCGGCTCGCCGACTGCCTTTGATCGCTTGCTGGCGACGCGCTTCGGCGCAATGGCGGTGCGCCTTATTGCCGATGGGCGACTGGGGTACATGGTTGCATTGCGGGATGAGCAAATTGTATCCGTCCCTATCGCTGCTGCCGTTGCCGCGCAGAAACTTGTGCCTCTGGACAGCGACATTCTCCAGACCGCGCGAGCATTGGGCATCTGCCTGGGATGACCTATCCGGCCAGCTAGCGACCGCCCGGTGTGGGGAAAGATGAAAGTGGGGGGCGGCGACGTTACACGTCGCCGCCCCCTGTGTTTTTTGATTGGGCTGCATCAGCGATTCTTACTGGTAGGGGCTGGGCTTCTTCATAAACATCGAGGGTGGGAGGTTGAAGCCGCTGCGGACCAGCAACTCGCTACAGTTGGGGCGGATGCCGGTGGGGCTGTGGTAGCCCTGGATTTTGCCATCCGCGCCGTCGCCTTCGTCGAAGAACTTGTAGATTTCCTGCATGATGACATTTTCCCCTTCCATTCCCAAGATTTCGGAGACGGACACAACCTTGCGGCTGCCGTCGCGCAGGCGGGAAGCCTGCACAATCATGTGGATAGCGGAGGCGATCTGGCGGCGCACCGTCATCAGGGGCAGGTCGGCGCCGGCCATCAACACCAGCGTTTCCAGGCGGGAGATGCAGTCGCGCGGGGTGTTGGCGTGGATGGTGGTCATACTGCCATCGTGGCCGGTGTTCATCGCCTGGAGCATATCCAACGCCTCGCCGCCGCGGCACTCGCCCACGACGATGCGTTCCGGGCGCATCCGCAGCGCGTTGATGACGCAGTGACGAATGGTGACTTCGGTGGGGCTGTTCGGATTGGGCTTCTTCGTCTCCAAGCGCACGACGTTGCGCTGGCGCAATTGCAGTTCGGCGGCGTCCTCGATGGTGACAGTGCGCTCGTGTTCGGGGATGAAGGCGGAAAGAATATTGATGAGCGTGGTCTTGCCGGAGCCGGTGCCGCCAGAGACGATGATGTTGCGCCGGGAAGCGACGGCGGCCTCCAGAAATTTGACCATGTCTTCGGTGATAGACCCGAATTTGAGCAGGTCGTTGTAGGTGAGTTTGTCTTTGGAGAACTTGCGGATGGTGATGTTCGGCCCGTCAATGGCGCAGGGACGCAGCACGGCGTTGACGCGCGAGCCGTCGGGCAAGCGGGCGTCAATGAGGGGGTGGTCGCTGCTGGCGACGCGGCCCAACGGCAGCACGATGCGCTTGATGATGCGCTCAACGTGATCGTCGTCCAGGAATTTGAAGCCGCTTTCGCTCAACCGGCCTTTCATTTCTACGAAGACGATGTACGGGCCGTTGACCATAATTTCGGTCAGGTCGGTGCGATCAATGAGCGGCTGGATCGGCCCAAACCCAAAGATTTCGTTCATGATGCCTTCGTAGAACTGTTCCTGGGTGATGCTGGGCGGCAGACGGAATCCGCCGCCGGAGAGGAGTTGATCCAGCTTTTCACGCGCCACCTGTTCGCGCTCTGGGGTGCGTTCCAGGGGCAAGTCGAGGGCGAGGGTGGGGGCTAGGAATTTTTTGCGGATGTTGTCGGCGATCTGGATTTGCATTTTCAGCAGCGCCGCGCGTTGTTCCGGCATGAAGCCCCGTTGGGTAGGCGTTCCCGGCGGGTCCGGTTCCAGGGGAATCAGGAACGAATCGCGCACTTCTTCTTTTTTCTCTGCTTTAGGTGGAGCGGGTTTCGGGGTGGTGGCAGGTTGTGCCGGAGCGCTCGGTTGTTCTTTGCGTTTACCAAAAACTCCCATAGTGCCTCCCTTGAAAATAGCCACAGAGATCACAGAGTTCACAGAGAAAACCCTTTGTGTCCTTCGTGTCCTTTGTGGTGAAAATTTTCATCCAACCGCTGGTGAACCGCCGGGTAATGATGAATTCCTCTGAAAATAGCCACAGAGGGCACAGAGAACACAGAGAAAAAAGAAAATCTCTGCGTCTCTGCGGTGAAAATTTTCATCCAACCGCTGGTGAACTGCCGGTTAATGATGGATTCTCTTTAGAATAGCCGCTAACGCAGCAAACTAGACGACAGTTTTTTTTCACGAGGGGCACGCTGCCCTGTGAAAACATGTTTTTGTAGTTTGGGGGATTCGTTTGATACCTTACACAAAATCATATCACATGTCTCTGGTTTGCACAATTGTGGGGAGGGCGTTTCACGCAGAGAGTCTCTTCTTGCCCTAAATTTGAATCGCTTCCCCATCATGCCAGTTGGGGGGGCGCCGCATGCTTCTGGCCCGCCCCCAACTGGAAAAGTATGGATTACCGTCGTTCCCACCAGACGTAAATGAGCGCGTTGCCTCCATCTTCGTAATATTCTACCTGAAGGGTGTGCGTGCCTTTGAGCATTTCCACTTCTACGCAATAATTGGGGTAGCCGGGGGAGCCGTGCCACTCATCAATGATGCGCTGTCCGTTCACCGTGACGCGCACCCCGTCATCGGCGCGCGCGCAGAAGGCGTAATTGTCTTCATAGAGCCAGAGTTTCCGCGTCCAACGGGCGCTAAAGCCATCGGAAGGAATCCCATCCATTGGCGCCGCCTGATTCCATTCAAAGCCAATAAAAGAGTCCATCCGCGTGACAGTGGGCGTCCCACTCAAATCGCGATTTCCGAAATATTCGCCCAACCAGGCGCCATCGGTGGCGCCGGGCGTGCTGCTGCTCCCGGGCGTCGGTGTGAATGTCACGCTGGGTGTCGCTGTGGGGACCGGCGCCGCGCCCAGCCGTTTGAAGGAGAATTGAATGGCTGCCGCTCCCGTATCCTCGAAATAATCAATGACAACCAGGTGACTACCGGCCGTTAAGGTGATGTCCACCTCCTGCTTGCTACCCGGCTGAAGCCCCCACGCATCCAATGCCAGGACGCCATCCACCCAGATACGCGCGCCATCATCCGCGGTGACTGTGAAACGGTACAGTCCCCCCTGGAAGTTGATCGTGCGTGTCCAACGGACCGAAAACTGGTCGGTGTTCAAGCGCGTATCGGGTGAGCGCTGCCCCCATTGAAAGTTCACCGCCGCGTCATTGCGTACGAACAAGGGACTTCCCGCCAACTCTTTGCCAACATAGTACTCACCCTGCCAGGCCGTGCTTGTGCTGGGCGGCGCCACCGTGGTCGGGCGCGGCGTGGCGGCCGGCGCCGCGCCTGGGATTTGCAGGCGCTGCCCTATGTAGATGTGGTTCAAATTATAGAGACCGTTCGCCTGGGCAATGGCCCAAGCGGTTGTGCCATAATAGCGAGCGATGCTGTATAATGTATCACCAGCTTTGACCACATATATGTTGCCAACCGCCGGCGGCGCCGCGTTGCCGGAAGGAACCACCAGGCGTTGTCCCACGTAAATATGATTGGGGTTGAGGATGTTGTTGGCACGCGCCAAGGCGGTTACATCCACGCCATACCGGCGAGCGATGCTGAACATTGTGTCCCCAGGTTGTACTATATGCACGGTTCCTTGTGCAATCGGTCGCGCCTGCACGACGGCGTTGCTGAGCAATACCATACTGATCAACAACAACCCTATCACTATCTTCTTCATTGCCATCCTCCTGAACATGACTATAGAGTAGTTTACTAATTCTTGGAACATTGTCGGGACAAACACTACCTCTATAATATACGTTAGGTGACTTGAGGTCAAGCCACTTAACATTTTAGCGACTTATCGTGTATAATGTAAAATGAAAGTGTATGTTAGAAAACAGTAAACAAAACCCATTTTCCTTTGGAACAATCTCGATGCCTCGTATATTGAGTCTGGATACTGAACCAGAAGTTTTAGAATTATTACACACTATTTTTGTGCGGGCCGGATACGAGCATTTGTACACAACCGATAATGAAGAGGCCCTGGCTATTCTGCGTAAAGGGGGGATTGATCTATTTACGCAGAATATTCTGCATTATGACCTGAATGGTTGCGAGTTTTATCAAATGATGCAATCCGAGTGTGCCCTGAAAAATATTCCTGTGTTGCTTATTACCAGCCTGGACCCCGCCACGTTACCATCAGATTATTTTAAGATGATTGCGCCACTCTATCCGAAGCATTACATTTCGATGCCTTTTGGACCTAAGAAATTGCTCACTGCTGTTGAAACCACCTTAAAAGGGTAGCTTTCTAATTTGCTTGACGTTTATCAATCTGCGTGTAAGCTAAAGTCAGCCCAGAGCAGGGTGTGAACAAAAAAACTATGAGCCAAATTGCCTCATCTTTACCTCATTGGGATATGAGCACGGTCTATCCCGGCCTGGATTCGCCGGAATTTCTGGACAGTTTTTCCCAAAATCAGGCGGACCTTACGGCATTGAAGCACTTGTGGGATGCGCACGGCATGATGCTGCGGCAGTCGCCGCCGTCGGTGGACGCGGAACTGGTGCGGCTCTTTGAGACGGCGTTGACGCAATTCAACCAGGTGCTGGCGCGCTCTCAGGCGCTTTCCGCTTATGTGATGGGTTTTGTCTCTACCGATTCGCGCAATGTGGCAGCTCAGGCTTGCAGGAGTGAATTACAGCTCCAACATGTGCAACTGGATCAACTACAAACACGCCTGATCGCTTGGCTAGGCGGGCTGGATGTAGAAACGCTTATTGCGCAGTCGGCGGTGGCGCAGGCGCACGCCTACGCCCTCCGAGAAGCCAAGACTGCGGCGCAGCATCTGATGTCGCCGGAGGAAGAGGCGTTGGCAACCGAGTTGGATTTGACTGGCGGCAAAGCCTGGGCGACCTTATATAACAACTTCAGCTCTCAAATCACCGGCGAAGTTGTTACTGGAGAAGCGGTGCAGCGACTGCCTCTCACCGCCATTCGCAACCTAGCCTTTGAGGCTGACCGCGATTTGCGTCGCCGCGCTTATATGGCCGAATTATCCGCTTGGGAGTCGCACGCCTTGCCTATTGCCGCGGCCCTCAACAGCATTAAGGGACAGATGAATAGCCTGTGTCACAAACGTGGTTGGGAATCGCCGCTAGATTTTGCCTTGTTTCAAAACCACATAGATCGCGAGACGTTGGACGTGATGTTGGCGACAGCGCAGTCGTTCTTCCCGGATTTCCGTCGTTACTTGAAGGCCAAAGCCCGCGCCCTGGGGGTGCCGGCGCTGGCGTGGTATGATTTATTCGCCCCAGTGGGGATGAGCGCGCATGAATGGACGTTTCCCGTGGTGCAAGACTTCCTTGTTCAGGTATTTCACGATTTCTCCCCGCGCCTGGGTGGATTGGCCGAACGCGCCTTTCGGGAGCGGTGGATTGATGCCGAGCCGCGCGATGGCAAGCGCGGCGGCGCATTTTGCAGTTGGGTGCGGGAGGGCGAATCCCGCATCTTAACAAATTTTAAGGCCACCTACGCCGGGATGAGCACCCTGGCCCATGAATTGGGGCACGCTTACCACAACCTGACCCGCTCCGGTTGTACCTGCATCCAGCGTCGGACTCCGATGACGTTGGCCGAAACTGCCAGCAACTTTTGTGAGATCCTTGTGCGAGAGGCCGCCTATAAGGTGGCCTCCCCCGAGGAACAATTCGTCATCTTGGAAGCCTCCCTTCAGGATGCTACACAGGTTATTGTGGACATCACCAGCCGCTATCTTTTCGAGACGGAAATATTCTACCGCCGCCAGCGCCGTGAACTTGCCGTATCAGAATTCAATGCGATGATGGGTGATAGCCAGCGTGCAACGTATGGCGATGGGCTGGATGGCGCGCTTCTCCATCCCTATATGTGGGCGGTCAAATCCCATTATTACAGCAGCGCCTTCTACAATTTCCCCTATATGTTTGGACTGCTTTTCAGCCTGGGACTGTTTGCTTACTACCAGGAAGCGCCAGAGTTGTTCATGGCGCATTACGATGACTTTTTGGCGAACACCGGTATGGAGGATGCGGCGACACTTGCGGCGCGCTTTGGCATAGATGTGCGCCGCCCTGCGTTTTGGGAGAAAAGTCTGCAAGGGATCGTCAGAGATATTGACCGTTTTGAACAACGGGTAGATACTGTGTGCGGATGAAATGTGAGGCTATGGCACGTTTCGTATTTTGCTAAGAAGCGGCTGCTTCAGAATGGTGTGTGGTATAATTTCTGTATAAATCACGAATCGTTGCGCCATTTTCCGTGAAGTTTTCGCCCTATCTAGGGCGACCCGCCGGAGGATGAAAGGAGTGCTCAATGGAGCTTGGTATCATCGGTTTGCCCACCAGTGGGAAGACCACCGTTTTTAACGCGTTGACCAAAGCTGATCGGCCTACTACCACGGCCTCTACCGGCAAGCTGGAATTGTTCAGTATGGTAGTGGATGTCCCGGATGCGCGGGTGGACATCCTGAGTGAGATGTATCACCCCCGCAAGACTATCTATGCCAAGGTTGCCTATACCGACATTGCCGGCCTGGATCAGGATTTGGGCAAAAAAGGCTTGAGCGGTGAGTTGCGTAACAAAATTGCGCCGATGGATGCTTTTGTCCATGTGGTGCGTGCGTTTGACAACCCGCAAGCCCCGCATCTTCTGGGCAGCGTCAATCCCCAACGCGATTTGGATACCTTGGATGGTGAGTTCATCCTGGCCGACATGATGACGGTCGAGAACCGGCTTCAGCGGATCGCGGAAGGGTTGCATAAGGGCGCGCGTGGCCCAGAGCGTCAGGCGCTCCAGGATAGTCAAGCGCTTTTTGAACGGCTGCGCGACGCCCTCAACGCCGGAACGCCGCTGCGTGACCTTGGCCTTACCCTTGAGGAAAAGATCGGTTTGCGTGGCTACAGCCTGTTGAGCCTCAAGCCCGTATTGGTGCTGCTCAATACCGGTGAAACGCCGCTTCAGCCGGAAAAAGTGCTTTCTTATGCTCATGCAGATTCCGTAGTATTAGCGCTTCAAGGCAAACTGGAAATGGAAATCAGCCAACTGGAACCCGATGAGGCGCAGATGTTTATGGAAGAATTTGCCATCAGGGAACTGGCGGCCAGCCGTGTCATCCAAGCCTCCTATCAACTCGTTAATCTGCAATCTTTCTTCACCGTTGGGGAAGATGAGGTGCGCGCGTGGAATGTTCCTGTTGGGGCGACAGCGTTGGAGGCTGCCGCTGCCATTCACTCCGATTTGGCGCGCGGTTTCATTCGTGCCGAAGTGATTGCTTACCATGACCTCATCGAGGCTGGAAATATGGCGGCTGCACGCAAAGCGGGTAAACTGCAATTGGAAGGAAAAGAGTATATTGTCAAAGATGGAGACATCGTACACATTCGTTTCTCCGTCTAATCTCTGCCAGGAGTCATTATGAACGATTCCGAATTCAAAATTGAGTGGCTGTTTGTCAGCCTGCGCTGGTTTTTCCTGCTGGCAGTTGCTGCGGTCATCGGCATTGACGTTATCCTCAATAGCAAGCCGTTTCCCAGCGTGGTGTTGGTCCTGCTGGCTATTGGCGGCGTTTCCAACATGATGACTTTGATTATGCTGCTGCGAAGTTCACTGGGGCGCGGGACGCGCGCATTGATGCTGCTCCTGGACGTGGTTCAAACGTTGGGGTTCGTTGCCACATCGGGGGGCGCGCAAAGTCCGCTGCTCTTTGTCTCCATCATCCCCATCAGCACCGCGGCGATGCGTCTTTCCCTTTTCCCTAGTCTCGCCATTGTTGTGACGTTTGTCGTTGCCTATTGGGGGATTGCCTGGCGTCAGGCAAACCTCTCGCCATCCATGCCTCTCCCTGATCTTCTCTCGATTGCCTTCCCCTATTTTACTAACGGCCTGATCTTGTTGCTGGCGGGCGGCGCCGTTGCCCTTATTAGCACGCGCCTTAGACAAACCCTGGTGGCCGACCGGGAGCGGCGCGATAAAGAATCGGCAGCCGCTGTCGAAACGGCGCACCAGAAGGCGCGCCTCATCTTTGAGTTAGCCAGCACCCTCAGCGCAACGCTCAATTACGAGCGGGTTTTGGAAGCTGCGCTGGATGTCAGTAATGCGGGCTTACGTGAATTTTATACAACGACCAAAGACCGTGAGATCACGCAGGTGGGGATGATCCTCTTGTTCAGCATGGATCAAAGCCTGTATATCGCCAAATCGCGCAGCATTTCCACCCAGGATGAGCGCAAACGATTCCCTGGACAGCGCGGTGTCTTATCCGTTTCTATTGAAAAAGCTGAACCGGTCATTACCGACGATCCTGGGGCGGACCCTGAACTATCGCAGATTTCGGCGTTGCACTATTGCCGCCAGGGAATTGTCGTCCCGTTGCGGGCCGGATTTGAGAGCTACGGCTTGTTGGTGTTGGGCAGTCCGGAGCCGGATATTTACTCCCCTGATTTTCAGGATTTGTTGGTTGCCATCTGCAACCAGGCGGTCATGGCCCTACAAAACGCCAGCCTCTATCAGAACTTGATGGATGAAAAGGAGCGCCTGGTGTCGGTGGAGGAGGATGCCCGCAAGAAACTGGCGCGTAACCTTCATGATGGGCCAACGCAAACCATCGCCGCGATCGCGATGCGTCTTAACTACATTCGGATGTTGGTGCCGCGCGATCCGACTAAGTCTATTGAAGAACTGGAACAACTGGAAGACTTGGCGCGTAAGACCACCAAAGAAATTCGCCAAATGCTTTTCACACTACGCCCGTTGATTTTGGAAAGCCAGGGGTTGATTCCCGCGTTGGAACAACTTAAACAGAAGATTTCTGAGACTGACGCTTTGCCGATTCATTTGGAATTGGACAAGGAGGCCGGGGCGCTGTTGAGTCAGGAAGCCCAGGGCGCCATCTTCTACATCATTGATGAGGCGACGACTAATGCGCGTAAACATTCCCAGGCCCGCAATCTCTGGATTCGCTTGTATCGCAAGGGATCGAATATTCTGGCTGAGATTGAGGATGATGGCAAGGGATTTGACGTCGCCGCAGTTGAAGCCAGCTATGCGACGCGCGGCAGTCTGGGGATGATGAATCTATATGAACGCGCCACGCTCGTGAAAGGCAAAACCTTGATAAAATCTGCCAAAGGGCAGGGAACCAAGATTACTGTGACGATTCCCGGTCCGGCCAGCGACACGCCGCTGCCGCCCACGCGCACATGAGTGTTGACCCCGCATTGCTAGAGCGGTGGCTCTGGCTAATCCTTTCCATTGGCACCGCGTTGGTGGTCATCAGCGCGCGGCTGCTCGCCGAAACTCTCGGCAAGCGCACCCCCATAGCGACGCAATTCCTCGCGTTGTTGGAGCAGCCCTGGCTGGTTCATCCGCTACGCTTGTTTTACGCCATTGGCTTTCCGGCAGTCGCCCTGTTCTGGCGTGGCGTTCTCACCGAGCGGGGCTTAGGGCTGAAGCCGCTTTCCCTGTCCGCCTTACAGGCGCATTGGGGCGCCTGGGCTGCAGACATCGGTTGGGGCGCTTTGATTGCAAGCGGCCTTTGGCTGATTTTCACCCTGGGGGAGTGGCAGGCGCGTCGGGTCGGTGCGCCCCCACAACTTCACCGCCATCGGCTGGATGTTGCTTTGCGCGAAGCTATTTACCATCAGGCGCATTGGGCTTTTTACCGCGAGCCATTTGTGTTGCTGTGGGGCATTTTCCTGGGGGCGTGGGCTGGATTAGCGCCGGTGGCCCTGGAAGCATTGATCAACCCGGCGCGCTGGAACGACCTGCAATCCCCGGCGCGCAGCCGCGACTTGCTCGTGCGCGTCGGCTTGGCCGTTGCTGGGGTGCTGCTGTACTTACAGACGCAAAACCTGTGGGTTGCGCTCCTGGTGGATACCGCCGTTGGTTGGGCGTTAGGTCAATCTATCGAGTCAAATGAATAAATTGCCCCAACGCCCACGAGACGTTCTGGATGGATTTGTCGAGCTTTCTGAATCCTAAGCAAACCCTCGCGTAGTTCTAAAAGCCGTTTTCGGCGATAACCTGCCGATACCACAGCGCGCTGTCCTTCGGGATACGGCGCTGCGTTTCGTAGTCCACCCAGACGAGGCCGAACCGCTGCGTGTAGCCCCGCGCCCACTCAAAGTTGTCCATCAGCGACCAAACGAAGTACCCGGCCAGCGGCACGCCCGCCTCAATCGCGCGGTGCGCCGCCGCGAAGTAATGCCGCAAATAGCGAATGCGCCGCGCGTCGTGGACATGGCCGTCCGGGCCGGGCGCGTCGCTGTAGCTCGCGCCGTTTTCGGAGATGTAGAGCTGGCGCGGGCGATAGTCGCGCCAGAGGCGCCACAACACCTCGTACAGCCCGTTGGGATACACTTCCCACCCCATGTCGGTCTTGTCCACCGCGAACGTCGTGGGCGGCAGGTTGTCCGGCGCGGCAGCGTCGCGCACGATGTTCCGCGAGTAGTGGTTGATCGCCAGGAAATCCAGCGGCGCGGCGATGATTTGCAGGTCGCCCTCCTTCACAAAGCCCTCTTTGCCCTCCGGCCAGTATCCCAACCGGCGATAATGCTCCACCAGCTCTGTCGGGTAGCCGCGCCCGAACAGCACATCCAGGTAACGGCGATTGCTCACGCAGTCTTGCCATTGCGCCAGACGGGCGTCGGCGTTGCTGCCCGACGCGGGCATGTGCAGCCAGTAGTCCGGCGCGATGCCGACTTCCACGCCGGACACGTTGCGGCGCAACACCTCGACGGCCTGACCGTGCGCCAGCATCAGGTGATGCGTCACCACCGGGCCGAGCGCCGGATCGTTCACGGCGGGGGCGAACCAGTCATGCTCGTAGCTGAGCACCACTACGTGTGGCTCGTTGAGCGTCATCCAGTGCTTCACCCGGTCGCCCAGCGCGCGGCTGATGACGTCGGTGTACTCCGCAAACGCCGCAACGGTGGCGCGATTGAGCCAGCCCCCCGCGTCCTGGAGCGGCTGCGGCAAATCCCAGTGATACAGCGTGATGTACGGCTTGATGCCGGCCTCCAGCAGCGCGTCTACCAGGCGGCTGTAGAAATCCACGCCCTTTTGATTCACCACGCCGCGCCCCGTCGGCAGAATGCGCGGCCAGGCGACGGAGAACCGGTAGGCCCGCAAGCCCAGGTCGCGCATCAGCGCCACGTCGTCGCGCCAGCGGTGATAGTGATCGCAGGCCACGTCGCCGGTGTGACCGTGCATGACGCGCCCCGACGTGTGGACGAATCGATCCCACACCGATTCGCCGCGCCCGTCCTCATCCCACGCGCCCTCAATCTGATAGGCCGCCGTCGCCGCCCCCCACGTAAATCCTGCCGGAAAAGTCAATTTTGTCTCAGTCATCTGTCTCTCCTGTAATCCTGATCTCAACGGATTTAACGGATTCAACGGAAAAAATCCGTTCAATCCGTTAAATCCGTTGAAAGAAGATTGTCATCCCCGCGCCCAATTTCTCCGTAGGCCGCCGGGTAAAGCCGTACTTTTCGTAGAACGCCTCTTTGCCGGCCGCCGCCATCAGGCCGATGACGGCGTTATCCCCGGCGTGCGCCTGGATGTAAGCCATCACGCGCTCCATCAACTGCGCCCCAATGCCCTGCCCCTGATATTCCGGTCGCACCACCACGTCCTGGATGTAGTAGGCCAGCCCGCCGTCGCCGATGACGCGCGCCATCCCCACCAGCGTCTCGCCCTCGTAGGCGCAGACGCCATAGAGCGAATTGGGCAACGCCTCCGCGACCACCGCTTCAGGATACGCCCGCCATCCCGTCGTCGCCCGCAGCGCATTGTATTGCGCGGGGGTGGGTAGGCATTCAATGAAAGTATACTCTTGCATAAGAATCTCCAAATCTAACATTTCCCAATCACAAATGCTTTGCCCGGTACTCATAATTCAGCCGGCCTAACTCCAACAACTCATATTCTACCCCTTCGGTGGGACAGATTACCCGCACACTCCGCGCCGCCGCCCGCAAGGCATCGGCCGCTTTCTCCGGCGCGTTGCAGATGACCTCTTCCGGCCCGAATGAAGCGTACCGCGTCAGCAGAAACTCGCGGCACGCCTGGGGATAGGTCCCCGCCCCATCCAGCGAATGTAGCGCCACGTCCAGCATCATCCCCCGCTGAATCGTGACAACCAACGCGCGTCGCGCTTTCGCCGGGCCGAAGTAGACCACATCCTGATCGTAATCCACGTCGCGCTCCACGATCTGCGGTTGCAAGGTGGCTTCCAGCGCCAGCACCCGCTCCTTGATGCGCTGTGCGCGCTCGAATTCCAGCCGCTCCGCGCACGCGAGCATCTCCGCGCGCATGTCGCCCACCAGGTCGGCGTTGGGACGCGCCAGGAACGTCGCGGCGGCCTGCACGATGGCGGCGTAGGCTTCCGGCGTGACGCGCTCCTCGCAGACGCCGCAGCACGCCCGCAGGTGATAACGCAAGCAAACGTGCGACGGCATCGGGAAGCACGTCCGCAGCCCAAAATGGTCGGCAACGTATTCCAGCAGCCCGTCGCGGCACTCGCGGGTGAGATACGGGCCGAAACGCTGCTCCACCTCTTTGCCGGCCAGGACTTTGTTCAGACGCAGCTTGCGATAGGGCAGCAAGCGCGGCAGCCGCTCGTCGGTCAACACGATGTAATGGTAGCCCGTGTCTTCCGGCATCAACATCCGGTTGAAGCGGGGATGATACTGCTTGATGAGGTTGTTTTCCAGGACCAGGCTCTCCAACTCGGTGTTGACCAGGATCACGTCAATCGCGGCGACAACGGCGACCAGTTTTTCCATGCGACGGTCGCGGCGCGTCCGGCGCTTGCGGCGCTCCGGGCGGAAGTAGGACGACAGTCGCCGGCGCAGGTTTTTGGCCTTGCCGACGTAGATCACCTTGCCGGCCGCGTCGCGCATCAGATAGCAACCGGGCGTGATGGGGTAATGACGAAGTTCAAACTTGAAGGACACAGGGGGCATTATGTGCCCAAAGCTGTAAAAATCAAGTCACATCAGGACGCAGATTTTCGTGGGTTCACGCAGATTTTCTCTTTTCATCTGCGAAAATCCGTGTGAATCTGCGTCCTATTCTATTGACAGATAATCTGTACAGTGTATAATTTATACAACGTATAAGTTATACAGCATAACTCAATGAAAGGAACCCTATGCCGCGACCGAAGCAGACCGAAGAAGAACGTGACGTGATGCGCGAGCGCATTCTGGACGCTGCCTACGACTTGTTGATGGAGCAAGGTATGGATGCCCTCACCACACGCGTTATCGCTGAACGGCTGGGCGTGTCGCACATGGTGTTGTACACCTACTTCGAGAATCACGACGCCCTGGTGCAGGCGCTCCGTGCGCGGTTGCGCGAAGAACGCGAGGCTTCACGCGCCGAGGCGCTGCGGCAGGCCGAAAACGGGGATGTAGTGGCCGTGATGCGGGACTCCCTGGCGCGCTACACCCAATCGGCCAAAGAACATCCCAAAATGTACACCTTCATGTGGGTCCAGCCCATCGCCTGCGATCAGACCTGCCCCGAACCGCACCGCCCCTTCCAGGGCAACGTGCGGCACCTGGCGCAGTTGGCGCAACTCGGTATGGAACGCGGCGTGTTCGCCCAACGCGATCCCACTCTGGCCGCCGCCGCCGTCTTCGCCATCGTCCAGGCGCCCCTGCTTCTTTACCTGAATGGCCGTTTGAACGATGAAGAGTTGCGGGATCAGCTATCCGTCGAGGCTTTAGAGGCAGCAATGGGATACTTGATGCGTAATTCGTAATTCGTAATTCGTAATTCGTAATTCGTAATTCGCTGACTCACTTTTTCGCTCATTCGCTCTTTCGCAAGGGGTATTCTATGAAATCATTATTCCGTCTATTCAAGTTTGTGAAACCGTACCGCCGCGACGCGATCCTGGCGCTGGTGTTGCTGGTCTGCGTGGTGATCGCCGATCTGGCCGTGCCGCGCTTGACGCAGCGGGTGATTGACGACGGGATCAAGGCGCAGGATATGCGTCTGATCCTGACCACGGCGCTGCTGATGTTCGGCGCGTCGGTGCTGGAGGCGGCGTTTTCCGTCGGCAACGTCGCCCTCTCCGTGCGGGTGGGCCTGAACGCCGGCGCCGACATCCGCAGCGCGCTCGTCCGCAAGGTGCAGACGCTCTCCTTCGGCAACCTGGATCGCCTGCAAACCGGGCAACTGCTCGTCCGCGCCACCAGCGACATCAACCAGGTGCAGATGATCTTCATGATGGGCCTGCGCATCCTCACGCGCGCGCCGCTGTGGGCGGCCGGCTCGGTGGTGATGCTGGTGGTCACGACGCCCCGGTTGGCCTGGCTCTGGCTGGCGATGTTGCCGGCCCTGTTTGGGATCATGGCGCTGTTCACCTTCAAGGCGCGGCCCCTGTTCCTGATCGTCCAACAAAAGCTGGACAAGCTCAACACCGTGATGCAAGAAAACCTGGCGGGCATCCGCGTGGTCAAAGCCTTCGTCCGCGCCGCACACGAGCAGCGGCGCTTTGCCCGCGCCAACGACGACCTGATGGCGCAGACCATCCGCGTGCTCAACCTCGTCGTCTTCCTGATGCCGCTGATGATGACCATCACCAACATCGCCACCGCCGGCGTGATCTGGTTCGGCGGCAACCTGGCCGTTCAGGGCGACATCACGGTGGGGCAAATCATGGCCGCCGTCAACTACATGATCTTCTCCCTGTTCCCCTTGATGATGCTGATTGGGATGATCGCGCCCCTGGCGGCGGCGGAAGTCTCCGCGCAACGCATCCTGGAGGTGTTGGACAGCGAACCGGAAGTGCAGCCGCGCCCCGAAACCCAAGCTCCGGCGGCGCGCGCCGGGCGCGTGGTCTTCTCCAACGTCTGCTTCAGCTACAACCACGGCTGCGCCGACGCCGTGCTCTCCGGCGTTACTCTGGTCGCCGAACCGGGGGAAACCGTCGCCATCCTCGGCGCGACCGGGTCCGGCAAGTCCAGCCTCATCCACCTCATCCCCCGCTTCTACGACGTGGCGCAGGGGCAGGTCACGCTCGATGGCGTGGACGTGCGCGACTGGCCGCTCCATGACTTGCGCGCGCAGGTGGGGATGGCGCTGCAAGAAGCTGTCCTGTTCAGCGGCACCGTGCGCGACAATATCCGCTACGGGCGGCCCGACGCTGCCGACGACGAAGTCATTGCGGCGGCCAAAGCGGCGCAGGCGCACGACTTCATCATGGCGATGCCCGACGGCTACGACACCCTCGTTGGGCAGCGCGGCGTCAACCTCTCCGGCGGGCAGAAGCAGCGGATGGCGATTGCGCGCGCGCTGTGCGTCAAGCCGCGCGTCCTCATCCTGGACGACAGCACCAGCGCGGTGGACGTGGAGACGGAGAGCAAGCTTCAAGACGCCCTCGACGAACTGCTGCGCACCCAACTGGCGCATCACACCACCGTCTTCGTCGTCGCGCAGCGCATCAGCACCGTCCTCACCGCCGACAAAATTGTGGTACTGGATAAAGGCCGCATCGCCGATGTGGGCACGCACACCGAACTGCTGGCTCGCAGCCCAATCTACCAGGAAATTTACGAGTCGCAGTTGGGGAATGGAAAGGCGAATTAGGAATGATGTAGCCGCGATTTCCAAATCGCGTTCTTGTTATTAGACTTGTTCCTGAATAAGCTGCAAAGAACTGTTGGACGCAGATAAACGCCGATGAACGCTGATTTTTAAAAAATTATCTGCGTGAATCTGCGAAAATCTGCGTCCTAAATTTCTCTTTCGTTATTGCGGAACAGCCCTATTATTCGGAGGCATCATGGAACGACAGAATAAAAATGTACAAAGCGCTCAACCCTCCGACCCGCAAATGCCGGGGCCGGGTGGGCGAACCCACGGGACGAAGATCGAAAAGGCGCGCGACGTGCGCGGCGCCCTGCGGCGCTTGATGGGTTACTTGCGTCCATATCGCGGGACGCTGATCGCGGTCTTCATCCTGGTGACGGTCAGCACGCTGCTGGACTTGCTCGGCCCGTATTTCAACGGGTTGGCGATTGACCGCTTCATCGGGCAACGGGATATTCCTGGATTGGGCCGGCTGGTCTTGCTGATGCTGGCCGTGTACCTCGTCACGTGGGTGATGCGCGTGGCGCTGGCGCGGCTGATGGTGGAGATGGTGCAGAAGATGATGCGCGCGCTGCGCGAAGAATTGTTTGCGCATTTACAGACGCTCTCGCTGCGCTTCTTCGACCAGCACCCGCACGGCGATCTGATGAGCCGCCTGACCAACGACCTGGACGCCCTCAGTCGCCTGTTGGCGCAGAACGTCACCGATTTGTTCGGCGGGCTGCTCTCGCTGGTGGGCATCGTCATTATGATGTTCACCATCAACTTCTGGCTGGCGCTCGGTTCAATGTTCGTCTTCCCGTTGATGCTGTGGTTCACCGGTTACGTCGGCAAGCGCACCCGCCAGGGTTTCCGCGATTATCAGATGCGCATCGGGCAATTGAATGGGGAGTTGGAGGAAATGTTCAGCGGGCAGCGTGTGATCGTGGCTTTCGGGCAAGAGGGCAGCGCGCTGGAAAAATTCGACGCTATCAACACCAACACGCGGGATGTGGGCATCCACGCCCAGACCTACGCCACGCTGATCCCGCCGCTGATGGGCATCTTCAGCAACGCCAACATCGCTATCCTGGCCGGGTTGGGCGGGTGGATGGTGCTCCAGGGCTGGGCCACCGTCGGCACGATTCTGACCTTCTACAACTACTCGCGCCGCTTCGCCGGGCCGCTGCGCCAGTTGGGCGACCTCTACAACCAGATTCAATCCGCGTTGGCCGGGGCGGAGCGCGTCTTTGAACTGCTGGATCAGGAGCCGGAGATCGTGGAGTCGCCCGACGCCATCCCGCTGGACAAAGTGCGCGGCGACGTCGTCTTCGACCACGTGAATTTCAGCTACGTGTCCGATGTGCCGGTGATCAAGGGTATGAGCTTCCGCGCCGCGCCGGGCCAGACTATCGCCCTGGTCGGCCCTACGGGGGCAGGCAAGACCACGATGATCAACCTGCTCTCGCGCTTCTACGACATCCAGGAAGGCGCGATCACCCTGGACGGCGTGGATTTGCGCGATTACCAGAAGGCCAGCCTGCGCCGCAACCTGGGCGTCGTGCTGCAAGACACCTTCCTGTTCTCCGAATCCGTGATGGAGAACATCCGCTACGGGCGGCTGGAAGCCACCGACGACGAGGTGATCGCGGCGGCGACGCTTGCCAACGCCGACCAGTTCATCCGCCGCCTGCCGCAGGGCTACCAGACCGAGCTATCGGAGCGCGGCAGCAACCTCAGCCAGGGGCAGCGGCAATTGCTCGCCATCGCCCGCGCGATCCTGGCCGAGCCGGGCATCCTCATCCTCGACGAGGCGACGAGCAGCGTGGACACCCGCACCGAACAGCACATCCAGGAAGCGTTGCTGCGGCTGATGGCCGGCCGCACCAGCTTCGTCATCGCCCACCGCCTCAGCACCATTCGCGGCGCGGATACCATCCTGGTCATCAACGAGGGCGAAATCATCGAGCGGGGCAGCCACGAGGAATTGTTGGTCCGGCGGGGCTTCTACCATCACCTGTATACCAGCCAGTTCCGGGGGCAGGCGGACTGAGCCAATGGCCTGACTCCGCTGAAGAAACAAACCATCTCGCACAAAGGCGCAATGTCACTAAGGAAAATGCAGATCGGCCCTACTATAGTTTTGTGAGTTGACCGCGCACTAACGGCGCCAGCGCGATTTTAGTCGCAGGGAAAAAGGGGTTTTTTCGTTGGCGGGGGCAGCCCGCCAACGAAAAAACCCCCTTCAAACCGCGCCTTTTCAAACTAGGGGCCAACGATCAGCACTTTCCAGGTTTCTTGTCCCACAATACCATCGGAACTCAGATCATGCGCCGTCTGAAAGGTCTGCACGGCGTCTCGCGTGCCAGGGCCGAAAACCCCATCGATCTTTATCGTGAAATCGTACACATGCACCAACAAATACTGCGCTGCCTGCACGGCATCGCCACTATCGCCGGTACGCAGCGTGTGATTCTCGATAAGCTCCAACCAGGTCTGTGGCCCGACAATTCCGTCCACGGCAAGCCCGCGCGCCTGTTGGAAGGTCTTAACTGTGGCCTCAGTCCCCGGCCCAAAGTTTCCATCCGCTGTGATTGTCGCGCCCTCGGCTTTCAGAAGGTATTGGAGCGCATACACATTGGCGCCTACGTTCCCCCGTCGAAGCACAGGCCAATCAGCAGGCGCGGAGGTTTCTGTGGCGGTGGGTGCAGGCAAAGGTGTGTCTGTCGCCAAGGGGGTTGGTTCAGGGACAATGATTTGCACGTATGCCTGCCCAGCGAAGGGCGCGCCATCAGGAGATTGCGCTTGCCAGTTGGAGCGATACGTGCCGGGTGAACTGGGTGCGACAAAATCCACACTCACATCCACGTTCGTACCCGCCACCGCCGGTGGAAGCGGCACGGAGGCCGGCCCACCCAATGGATCGCCGGAGACGTACACAAAGAGCGCGCCCGGTTCCCAATCACA
The DNA here is from genome assembly GCA_029555965.1 of Chloroflexota bacterium. Lineage (GTDB taxonomy): Bacteria > Chloroflexota > Anaerolineae > B4-G1 > SLSP01 > JAKQHY01. Next base: position 25,450 of record JAKQHY010000195.1, read on the forward strand.
TGTACCGGAATTGCGTATCCGCCAGGTTTTTACAAACGAAGCGCCGGGCGAGAAAGCTGTATCATCAGGCACAGTCACATCGGCCACATACGCTAAAGCAAAGGTGCAACTGGGGGTAGGCGGCGGCGTCTCCGTCGGCAACGCCACCGGAGTTGGCGCGGTCTCCGTGACCGCAGCGACATCCACCGCCGTCGGAGCCGGCGTGACCGGCTCCGACACGGATGTTGTCGCACAAGCCAACGTGCCTCCCAATACTAGCAACAACAGAACAGTAAAAAACTTTCTTTGCATATTATCTCCCTTTCGCTAATAAACGGTTGTTCTTAATAGTATTTATTTGTGCTCAAAAGTCAAAGTTCCTTTGGATGGACAGACCTCTAACTGTGACGAGATTTTCCTGCCCCACATTTTGTCAATTCCTCGCTTTGTGCTAGGCTATATCCCATCACAGACTTTTTCGTTAAAAAATCCCAATCCGTGTTCTTCCGTGTATCGATCTAATTCAGTAGTTACGCGCATCACTATTTTTTAGACAGGATTAACAGGGTTTTCAGGATTGAGAGTTTTTTATCCTGTTAATCCTGTAAATCCTGTCCAAAGAGAACAAACCCGTAACTATTGTTAATTCTTGAGGAGGAGAATCCAATGGACTTTCAAGACTTGACGCAGCGCGCCTTGACCATCCGCAGCCTGTACCGCGAGTATGAGCGCAAGACCTACGGCGCAGAATGGACGAATGAAGAACTGATGTTGGGATTTGTGGGGGATGTGGGCGATCTCGCCAAATTGGTGATGGCGTGCAATGGCCGGCGCATTATCCCCGACGCGGAGGCCAAACTGGCCCATGAATTAGCCGATTGCCTGTGGTCGCTCATCGCGCTGGCCGACGCCCACGGCATCAACCTGGAACAAGCCTTTTTGCAAACGATGGACGATCTGGAAGGCTTTATCAAATGAATTTTTCCTCAACGGATTGAACCGATTTTAACGGATTTCCGTGATGATAACGAAAACCTCAACGCAAAGCCGCAAAGTCACAGAGTTTTTTTGACTACGAGACTATCCGACTAAGGACTATCACACTATTCTTAAGGAGATGATTCCATGACTGAAACACAACCGTTGTATCTTGACCCCACCCGTCCCACCCCGGAGCGGGTGCAGGATTTGATCGCCCGGCTGACGCTGGACGAGAAGATCGGCCTGATGCTGCACGAAGCGCACGGCGTCCCGCGCCTGGGCATCCCGGCCTACAACTATTGGAGCGAAGCCCTGCACGGCATCACCGGGAACAGCCGCACGACGGTGTTCCCGCAGGCCATCGCCCTGGGTGCGACGTTCGATCCCGCGCTCGTGCAGCGCGTCGCCTCCGCTATCGGCGACGAGGGCCGCGCCAAGTACCACGTCGCCCTGCGGTGCCACGGCGAGACCGATCAGATGCAGGGACTCACGTTCTGGTCGCCCAACATTAACATCTTCCGCGACCCGCGCTGGGGCCGGGGACAGGAAACCTACGGCGAAGACCCGTACCTCACCGGCGAGCTCGGCGTGGCGTTCGTGCGCGGCCTGCAAGGCGACGACCCGCGCTACCTCAAGACCGCCGCGTGCGCCAAGCACTACGCCGTCCACAGCGGGCCGGAGGGCCTGCGGCATTTCTTCGACGCGCAAGTCTCCCTGCGCGACATGCACGATACGTACCTGCCCGCCTTCAAACGGCTGGTGATGGACGCCAAAGTCGAGGCGGTGATGGGCGCGTACAACCGCATCAACGGCCACCCGGCCTGCGCGCACCCCTACCTGCTGGGCGACGTCCTGCGCGGCGCGTGGGGCTTCGATGGGCACGTCGTCTCCGACTGCTGGGCCATCCGCGACATCTATCAGGAACACAAATTCGTGGCGACGCCGGCGGAAGCGGCGGCGCTCTCCGTCAAGCAAGGCTGCGACCTCAACTGCGGCGGCGGTACCTACTGCGCGCTGGATGACGCCGTCAAGCTGGGGCTGATCACCGAGGCTGAGATTGACGAATCCCTGGCGCGCAGCCTCACCACCCGCTTCCGCCTGGGGATGTTCGACCCGGCGGAGCAGGTGTCGTACACCGAAATCCCGCCGAGCGTGGTCAACGGGCCGGAGCACCGCGCGCTGGCCTACGAAGCCGCCGTCAAGTCCGTGGTGCTGCTCAAGAACGAAGACAATCTGCTCCCCCTCGATCCTGGCATCAAGCGGCTCTTCCTCATCGGCCCGCTGGCCGCCAACGTGGACGTGCTGCTGGGGAACTATTTCGGCATCAGCGACACGCTCACGACGCTGCTGGAAGGCATTGTCGGGCGCGCGCCGGAGGGAGTCCGGGTCAGCTACAACATTGGCTGCCTGCTCACCCAGCCGAAGGTCAACCCCAACAGTTGGGCGATCTACGCCGCGCAATCCAATGACGTGATCATCGCCGCGATGGGCATCTCGACGCTGCTGGAAAGCGAGGAAGGCGATGCGCTCCTCTCGACCGCCCTCGGCGACCGCGACACGCTCGAATTGCCGCAAGTACAGCGCGACTTCCTGCGCGGTCTGGCGAGCAAGGGCAACAAGATCGTGCTGGTGCTGTTCGGCGGCAGTCCCATCGCTCTCGGCGATCTGGCCGATCTGGTGCAGGCCATCGTCTACGTCTGGTATCCGGGGCAGGAAGGCGGGCGCGCCATCGCCGACGTGCTGTTTGGCGACGTGGCCCCGTCGGGCCGGCTGCCGCTCACGTTCCCCAAGTCGCTCGACCAACTGCCGCCCTTCGAGGACTACGCGATGACCGGGCGCACCTACCGCTACATGACCGAGGAGCCGGAATACCCCTTCGGCTTCGGCCTGAGCTACACGCGCTTCACGTACAGCGGCCTGCAAGTGCCGGCGACGGTCAAGGCCGGGGAAACCGTGCCGGTCAGCGTCACGCTCACCAACGCCGGGGACGTGGCCGCCGAAGAAGTCGTCCAGGTCTACCTGAGCGACCTCGCCGCGTCCACCGTCGTTCCGCAGCACAAACTCGTCGCCTTCCGGCGCGTCGCGTTGGAGCCGGGCGAGAGCCAGTTGGTCGAGTTCGCGCTGCCGCCGGACGCGCTGGCGTTCATCAACGACGCGGGCGAACCGCAAACTGAGCCAGGGACGTTCCGCTTGACGGTAGGCGGCTGCTCGCCGGGCGCGCGCGGCGTCGCGTTGGGCGCGGCGGAGGCGGTGCTGGGGGAGTTTGAGGTAGCGTAACCACTGTTTTTCAACGTCACCCTGAGCGAAGCGAAGGGTCTCTCTTCACAAAGGGCAAGTTCTTTCCTTCGCTTGGCTCAGGACGGGCCGCTCGGAATGACAATGGAGCAACAATAGATCTTTCCGTTGAATCCGTTAAATCCGTTGAGCCAATTCTTAAGGAGACCTCATGCCATCTTTTAACGTTCTCGACTTCGGTGCCGTCGCCGACGGCCAGACGCTCACCACCTCCGCGCTGCAAGCGGCGATGGATGCCTGCGCGCAGGCCGGCGGCGGGACGGTCACGGTGCCCGCCGGGACGTATCTCACGGGCGCGCTGTTCTTCAAGAGCAACCTCACGCTGCACCTCGACGCGGGCGCGACGCTGCTCGGCAGCGAAGACCCGGCGGACTACCCGCTCATCGAGCACACCTGGGAGGGCGTGAGCCGTCCGACGCACGCGCCGCTGCTCGGCGGCGACCATCTGCGCAACGTCGCCATTGTGGGGCGCGGTACGGTGGATGGACGCGGTCACGGCTGGTGGCAGCGCGTGCGCGACAAAACGCTGGAGCATCCGCGCCCGCGCCTGGTCTCGTTTGCGTACTGCGACGCTATCCTCATCGAAGGCTGCACGTTCACCAACTCGCCGAGTTGGACGATCCATCCGTTTCACTGCGAGAACGTCACCATCAACCAGATCACCATCGTCAACCCGGCTAACTCGCCGAACACGGATGGCATCAACCCGGAATCTTGCCGCAACGTCCACATCGCCAACTGCCACATTGACGTGGGCGACGACTGCGTGACCATCAAATCCGGCGTGGAGGACGAGGCCCCGGAGCGGCGCGCGCCCTGCGAGAACCTCATCATCGTCAACTGCACGATGGTTCACGGGCACGGCGGCGTGGTCATCGGCAGCGAGATGACCGGCGGCGTGCGCAACGTCGTCATCGCCAACTGCGTCTTCCAGGGGACAGATCGTGGCATCCGGCTCAAGTCGCGGCGCGGGCGCGGCGGCGTGGTGGAGGACATCCGCGTGACCAATATCGTGATGCAGGATGTGTTGTGCCCCTTTATCATGAACCTCTACTACGGCTGCGGCGCGTGGGGGACGCCCAGGGTGGAAGACAAGTCGCCGTGGCCGGTGGACGAGGGCACGCCGCGCTTCCGGCGGGTTCACATCAGCCATGTGACGGCGCGCGACGCGCAGTACGCGGCGGCGTATCTCTACGGCCTGGCGGAGATGGCGGTGGAGGACGTGACCTTCGAGGACATCAGCATCGGGATGGCGCTCAACGGGGGCGCCGGCAGCCCGGCGATGGCCCCTGGCGTCCCCGATATGCAGCGCGCCGGATTCCACGCGCGCAACGTGCGCGGATTGCGGCTGCACAACGTCACCATCGCCGATCAGATTGGCCCGGCCTTCGTGATTCAAGACGCGGCGGACGTGGAGATCGCCGGCGGCGGGACGCCTACGCCGGATGCCGACGCGCCGGTTATCGCCATGGAAAACGTGGACGAGGCCTTCATCCACGGCTGCCGGGCGTCCGCCGGAACGGGGACGTTTTTGCATCTGGCCGGCGCAAGTAGCGGGATTGTCCTCAGCGGTAACGCCCTGGATCGGGCAGAAATGCCGGTGACTGGAGCCATGTCACCGGATAGCATCACGCATTAGAGTGGTTCTGCACTCACCACAGAGAAAAATTAGGACGCAGATTTTCGCGGATTCACGCAGATAATTTTTTAAATCAGCGTTCATCAGCGTTTATCTGCGTCCAACATCTCTTTCCAACTCATTCAGGAACAAGCCCACTAGCCAAAATAGATTCCTATCCGTTCCATCCGCTAAATCCGTTGAGAAAAAAATCGCGGCGCACCACAGTGCGCCGCGATTTAAATTCAGTGTCGTGCGGCAAGATCACATCTCAACCCGGAACGCTTCCCCGCGATAGACCTTATACAGCGCCGCCTCTGGGGATAGCGGGATGTCGGCCAATCGGTAGTAGACATATTTGAACAAATCGCGCAACAACGCGGTCGCTACCGGCGCCAAAAACAGCCCAAGCACTCCGCCCAACTCACTGCCGATGACCAGGACAACCATCACCACCGCCGGGTGAATTTGGACGCTCTCGCCCAAGACACGCGGGGTGAGAAATATATTTTCCACTTGTTGCAGCGCAATGACAAAAATGGCCGTAATTAGCGCCTTCGTGGGGTCCTGCGCCAGCGCAATCAACACGGCCGGAATCCCACCCAACAGGGGGCCGATGTTGGGGATCAATTCAAATACACCGGCTATCAACCCCAACAACAACGAAAACCGCACACCAATGATACTCAACCCAATCGCTGAGGTGATACCGATGATAACGCCCAATAACAACTGACCGCGCAAATAGGAACTCAACGTGCGATCCACCAGTCGCAGCAGCATCACAATGTCGGTACGCCACGAAATTGGGAATATATTGAGCATCGAATTTTCTAACTGATCATAATCCTTGATCAGAAAGAACGTCCAAAAAGGGATGATCAGGACGGCTAACACCAGGCTGGCCGTGTAGGTAATCGCCCCCACTGTACCCGCTAACGCCTGTCGCACTGTATTGGTGAACCAGGCCGAAAGATTCGTCAATGCCTCTTCAGTCTGCGCCTGCACCTGTTCTGGCAGTAGACGATATTGCGCCAGCAAATCCTCTCCCCAGCGTGAGATGGCATCCCAGATGGCCTCCCGTTGATCCCACAGGGCCACCGCTTGATCTTTCACCATCGGGATGACCAACGCGATAAATCCGGCAACCAAAGCTATCGATATCAGATAGACCAGCACAATGGACAGAGGTCGTCCCACCCGTTTGAGGAAACCCAGCCGCCGTCGCTTTGATAACCAGACAAACCCCTGCTCAAGAATGGTGACCAACGGGAAGATCAAGTAAGCGAGCGCCAACCCCAACATATAGGGCGCCAGCGTATTACGCGCCGCCCACAGAATCCCCCCCAGCACCACGAATTGCGCCACAATGACCATTAGCCGCCCGCGCCGCTGGCGCGGAATGTCCTGCCACCACTGATACAGTCCCATCGCTCAATCCTCATCCAGTCTTAGCATAGCCAGGAACGCTTCCTGGGGAATAATCACGTTGCCTAACTGTTTCATACGTTTTTTGCCGGCCTTTTGTTTCTCCAACAGTTTGCGTTTGCGCGTGATGTCGCCGCCGTAACACTTGGCTAACACGTCCTTGCGCAAGGCTTGAACGTTGACCCGCGCGATGACTTTGCCGCCGACCACCGCCTGGATGGGCACCTCAAACAACTGGCGGGGGATGGCCTCCTTCATTTTGCGGATCAGCAGCGAGCCTTTATCGTAGGCCATATCCCGGTGGACGATGATCGCCAGCGCGTCCACGGAGTCTTTGTTGACCAGCACGTCCACCTTCACCAGATCGTCGGGACGGTAACTGTCAAACGCATAATCCATCGAGGCGTAGCCCCGCGTGGCCGACTTGAGCCGGTCGTGCAAGTCAATCACCATTTCCGCCAACGGCGTCTCAAATGTGAGCAGCACCCGCAGATTGTCCAGCGTCTCCGTCATCAGCAGATTGGCGCGCTTGCGACGGAAAATTTCCATCACCGCGCCGAGATACTCGGTGGGTGTGATGACCTGCACTTTCATCCATGGCTCGCGCACCTCCTGGATGGTCGAGGGGTCGGGCAAATCCGCCGGGCGATGAATTTCGATCTCCTCGCCATTGGTCAACACCACCTGATACGCCACACTGGGCGCGGTCACGACTAAATCCTGGTTGTATTCCCGTTCCAGCCGTTCCTGCACGATGTCCATGTGGAACAATCCCAAAAAACCGCAACGGAACCCGAATTGCAACGCCTGGGACGTTTCGGGGATGTAGGTCAGTGAGGCGTCGTTGAGTTGCAATTTTTCCAGCGCGTCCCGCAAATTGGCGTAATCGTCAGCTTCGGAAGGGTAGAGGCTGGCAAAGACCATCGGTTTGACGGCGCGATAGCCCGGCAGCGGCTCGCTTGCCGGGCGGCGTGCCTCCGTGACCGTGTCGCCCACGTGCGCCTCGCGCACCGTTTTGAGGCCGGTGGCGATGTACCCCACCTCGCCGGCGCACAACTGTTCCACCGGCTGCATATCCGGCGTGAATACGCCTACCTCCACCGGCTCGGTCTTCGCGTCGGTCGCCATCATCAACAACGGCGTGTCGCGGGTCACCCGCCCTTCCTGCAAGCGCACGTAAGCGATCACGCCCTTGTACGAGTCATAGTGCGAGTCGAAAATCAATGCGCGCAGCGGCGCCGCTTCGTCCGCGCCGCTTGGCGGCGGTACATGATCCACCACGGCTTGCAAAATCGCCTCAACGTTGGTGCCCTCTTTGGCCGATACCGCAATGACATCCTCCTGCGGCATCCCTAGCAATTCTGCCACCTCGTGGGTCACACGCGGCACGTCCGCCGTCGCCAGATCGATCTTGTTGATGACCGGCACAATCTCCAGATCGTTTTCCAACGCCAGGTACAGATTCGCCAACGTCTGCGCTTCCACGCCCTGCGTCGCGTCCACCACCAGCACCGCCCCCTCGCACGCGGCCAGCGCGCGGCTGACCTCGTAGGCGAAGTCCACGTGACCGGGCGTGTCAATCAGGTTCAGTTCATACGTCATCCCATCCGCCGCCTTCCAATGCATCTGCACCGCCGAGGCTTTGATGGTGACGCCCTTCTCCTGCTCCAGGGCCATGCTGTCCAACAGTTGCGACTGCGACGAAAACTTGCGCGACTCCACCGTGCCGGTCACTTCCAACAGCCGGTCGGCCAGCGTGGACTTGCCGTGATCAATGTGCGCGATAATGCTGAAATTCCGAATATACCTTGAATCCATCGTCCCACCTTCTTTAGTTTTCACCGCAGAGGCCGCTGAGTTCGCAGAGATTTTATAACGACTTTGCGCTCTCCGCGCTCTCCGCGGTGAAATTCCGTATTTACGTTATTCCAAGTGCGCTACTTCGGCCAACGCGGCGTCAATCCACGGCGCGGCGTCTTCGTCCCCCGCCGCGCGCTGCCACCAGCCGAGAAATTCCACATTGCCGGCCGGGCCGCGCAGCGGCGACGCTATCAGCCCGCGCAGCGCCAATCCGAGCGCCGAGAGCGCCGCCGTCACATCCTCAAGCACCTGCCGGTGCGCCGCCGAATCGCGCACCACACCCCCGCGCCCCACGGACGCGCGCCCCGCCTCAAACTGCGGCTTGATGAGCGTCACCACGTTGCCGCCGGGCTTCAGCCAGCGCACCGCCGTCGCGTAAATCGTGCGCAGCGCGATGAACGACACGTCCGAGACCACCATGTCCACCGGCTCTGGCAGCGCCGTCACGTACCGCGCGTTGACGCGCTCCATCAACACCACGCGCGCATCCTGCCGCAGCGTCCACGCGAGCTGCCCGTAGCCCACATCCAGCGCGTAGACCTTCGCCGCGCCGCGCTGCAACAGGCAATCCGTGAACCCGCCCGCCGCCGCGCCGATGTCGGCGGCGGTCTTGCCGGCCACGTCCAGCGGGAACCGCGCCAGCGCCGCTTCCAACTTCTCGCCACCGCGACTGACGAAGCGCGGCTTGGACTTGAGGGTCAGCGTCGCGTCGGCGGGCAGCAATGCACCGGGCTGATCGGACAACTCCCCATTGACCAGCACCTCGCCCGCGCGGATCAGCCGCTGCGCCCGATCCGCATCCGCCGCCAGCCCGCGCGCTACCAGTAACACATCCAGGCGTTCTTGCTTCACACGTCAAGGATACTCGAAAAACAAAAAATGACAAACGAGAGGCAATGAGTAATGAGTAATGAGGGAGGTGGGGAATAGGAAATAGGGAGTAGGGAGTAAGGAATAGGAAGTAGGAAATCAGTAACTCCTAACTCCTAACTTCTATCTCCTATCTCGCCCACTCGCTCCACCAACGTCAGTGCATCCAACACGGCCTGCAAATCGGGGGGCAAGGGAACGGAAAAGGTCAGGGCGGCGGCGGTGATGGGGTGGGTTAAATGCAATTCTTGGGCGTGCAGGAATTGGCGCGGGGCGACGGCGGGCGCGTGGGGCGGGCCGTAGGTCACGTCGCCCACCAGGGGATAGCCGAGCCACGCAAAGTGGACGCGGATTTGGTGTGTGCGCCCGGTGAGTAAGTCAATGCTCGCCAGGGTATATGGGCGATTCTGCGCGTCGCGGTAATGCGCCAGGACACGCCAGCGCGTGCGGGCCGGTTTTCCATCGGCAATCACCGCCATTTTCTGCCGGTGTACCCGATGCCGGCCAATCGGCGCATCTATGATTCCCTCAGATTGCGGCAACATGCCGTTCAGCAGGGCAATGTACCGCTTTTCGACTGTTCGCTGCTTGAACTGTCGTTGCAAGGCGCGGATGGCCTGATCGTGTTTGGCGATGACCAGCACGCCGGACGTGTCTTTGTCCAGTCGGTGGACGACGCCGGGGCGGATTTCGCCGCCGATCCCCGTCAAATCCGGGCAATGCGCCAGCACCGCGTTGACCAGCGTGCCGGAGAGGTTTCCCGCCCCCGGATGTACTACCATCCCGGCGGCTTTGTTGAGCACCAGCATGTCCGCATCCTCATACAGGATGTCCAGCGGCAAATCTTCTGGCGTCACCGTGGCGGGGACGGGCGGCGGCACGCGCACCATGATGACATCGCCGGCGCGCAGTTTGTAGGCGGCCTGCGTCAACACGACGTCGTTCACCGTCACCTGCCCCTCGTCAATTAGCCGCTGCACCGCGCTGCGTGACAGATCAGGCAGCGCTTGAGCGATGAAGCGGTCTACCCGTTCGCCCTTTTCGGTCGCGGAGAGTTTGAAAATTTGTTCTTCAGTCATTTTCTCAACGGATTAAGCGGATACAACGAATCATTCGTTGTATCCGTAAAACTTTTCTTTGCGTCCTTGCGCCTTTGCGTGAAACCCTCTGTTTTCAAAGCGTCCCAATCACGATTTCGCCATGCTTGATCACCCCCGCCACAGGATTCCCGCCGAAACGATACCCCAGGTGGCGATAATCGGGCAAGTCCAGCACCAGGATGTCGGCGGCGTAGCCGGGTGTGAGGCTGCCCACCTTGTCCCCCAGGCCGACGGCGCAGGCCGCGTTCAGCGTCGCCGCCACGAGCGCCTGCGCGGGCGTCAAGTGAAGATAGCGGCACGCCAACGCGATGATGAACGGCATGGATTCCGTCCAGGCGGTGCCGGGATTGCAGTCTGTCGCCAGGGCGAGCGCGCCGCCCGCCGCCAGGAGCGCCCGCGCGGGCGTGTAGTCGTGATGTCCGAGGCCGAACGGCGTCGCCGGCAGTGATACCGCCACCGTCTGCGCCGCGCCGAGCGCCGCAATCTCGTCCGGCGGCGTCGTGACCAGGTGATCGGCGGACGTGGCGTGCAAGTCTACTGCCAGCCGCGTCCCCCCCAGCGGCGCGAATTCGTCAGCGTGAATCTTGAGGGGGAAACCCATCCGCTGCGCCGCCTCCAGAATCGCGCGGCTCTGCGCCAGGTCGAACGCGCCTGTTTCACAGAATACGTCGCAGAAAGGCAACTGCGCCAGACCCAATTCGCGCGCCTTGTCCGCGACGGCCGGCAGCATTTCGGTTATCAACAAGTCCACGTAAGCTTGCGGGGATTGGCGATACTCGGCGGGGATCGCGTGTGCGCCCAGAAAGGTGGGAACTAAGGTGGCCGGATGGGCGCGATCCAGCGCGGCAATCGCCTCAAGCTGCCGCAACTCCGTCGCCGTCTCCAGGCCATAGCCGGTCTTCACCTCCACGGTCGTCGTCCCGTGCGCCAGCATCCGGTCGAGGCGGGCGCGCGTCTCCGCGATCAGCGTGGAGGTGGACGCAGCGCGGGTGGCGCGCACCGTGGACATGATGCCGCCGCCGGACGCCATGATCTCCATGTAAGTCGCGCCGGCCACGCGCTGCTCGAACTCGGCGGCGCGGTCGCCGGCCCAGACCAGGTGCGTGTGCGGGTCCACAAAGCCGGGGCAGACCACGCGGCCCCGCGCGTTAATTTCGCGGGCGGCGCGAAAGTGCGCACGTACCTCCGGCGTGGTCCCCGTTGCCACTACCCGTCGCTTGTTTACGACCAGCGCGCCATCGAGGATCAATCCCAGGTCGCCTAAGTGGTCGCTACGCTGTGGGCCTCCGGCGTAGGGTGGGATTGTGCAAAGCTGTGTTGCGGAGTGAATGATTAAGTCTACATCCATTGTTATCCCTCATATTTTTCCAGAGGAATTCTTTATAAATCGGTGTATCCCTAGCGGTTGGCTGAAAATTTTTATCACAGTTGGACGAACATGGCGCCTGATGCCCCTATGATACAAAAGGCCGGGACACATGTTCCCGGCCCACTTATCCTGAGACTGTCTTTGCTATTATTCGCCGCTGTCTGGCGGTTTGATAAAGATACCCACCACCACTGAATTCTCGCCGTCCGAGATGATCACACTGCCGACGATGTTCCCGGCTCGATGCGGTGAACTGACCTCGAACCTGATTGTTTCGGAAGTTGGCCCACCGACCACATTGGTCGGATCATTCCAGGCATAGGTGTACCGGCAGGTGCCTTCATGTCCGCGCGCGAAAATCACAGCCGTCCAGCCCTCGATTGTATTAAATTTCTGCATTTGCCAGGCTTCGCCAAACAAGGGGAGGCCTGTGCAGGCGATGACGGGCTTGGGCGTTTCTGTGGGGCTGAGCGTCTCTGTGGGGCTGAGCGTTTCTGTGGGGCCTGGCGTCGGGCTGGCCGTTAATGTCGGGCGCGGTGTGACTTCGGGGGCGCTTCGCAAATCGCGTATGAGTTGCAAGTTGGCGACTTCGGTCCAACCGGTCAGTTGTCCATCCAGTGTGGTGATATATACCCAATCCGGGGCTGCTGCCGTATAACCTAACACCTTTACCCGGGTTGCCGCCGGCAGGGTCTCAGTGACATCCCACCAGCGCGTGGCGCCAGGACGCAGGGTCGCTCCCGCATCGCGCACCACGGCATCCGCGTTAGACCCAGCTTGGGGGTTGGGGGTTGGCGTGGGGGGAAAGGGGGTGGGGGTTGCCGTCACCGTTGACGCAGTGTTAGGCGTTGCCGAGGCCGTGGGGGTGGCATCAAGGAAGAGAGTGGGGGTCGTCAGCGGGGATTGCTCTGGCGGCGCCGTGGGCAGCAGTTGCTCGGTAGGGGGAACGTTTGGCGTCAATGTTGGCGTCAATGTCGGCGTCGGGGTGGGCGTAGCTGTCGCAGCCGGCGTCGAAGTCGGCTGTAGTTGTAACGGTGTTGGCATTGGGGTGGGGGAGGTCGTTGGGATCGGGGTGACTATGCCTGGTGTGGGGTTACCGGTGAGCCAACGATTTTGCCCTACGATATACAACCACATGCCCACCGTATAGACTTCGCCCGTCGCCTCATCCATGCAGCGCGCCACAAAGGTGGTAGGCGCTCGCGCCGGGATCAAATACGCACCCTCCGGGGTCAGGTTCTCTTGACCGTAAAAGTAAACATCTCCCCGCACTACATCGGCTACCCAGATGGGGCCTTGAATTACCGGGGACTGCACGGCGAAAAAGGCGACCCAACGTTCCGTGATCCCGTGCCGATAGGCGATGGCGGTGGCATAATCGCGCAGGATGGCCGCGGCGTAGGCTCGCGGGCGGCGATAGGCCACCTGATCCCATCCGCCATTGTATGCGGCCAGGGCGTTAAAAACATCGCCATGCCCCTGTTGAATGACGGTTGCTAAAGTGCGCGTCCCCCAAAAGAGATTGGTCGCTGGGTCAAGCAGTTCTTGTTGGGTAGGGCGCCAGCTAAACCCGGCCTCTTTGGGCATAATCTGCATCAATCCGACGGCGCCAGCCGGTCCGATGGCTTGCGCATCACCACGCGATTCCAGCCACATCACGGCGGCCACCAGATCGGGATCCAAAGAGCGTCGTTCGGCTTCTTTGACAATCATGGCATCCCAGGCTTGAATCGCAGCGGGCCAATGCGGGGATAAGATGGTCCCACTTTGGGGGTCGGGAACAGGCGATGTGGGGAGCGCGCCGACATGGTTCACCATGACGCCTGATAATAGCGCCAATACCAACCATAATACTCCCCGCATTCGTGGCGGTTTCATAGGTTTTCTCTCTCCAACTGCATTTCTTTCCGGTGGCTGCTGCCTTGGCTGTGCGAGTCGCTCAGAGCCGGATAAGGCCGGCCTCGAGCATGTGGGACAACTCCGCACAGTTTTCAACAGTAATAAAACTATAGGGGTTTTCGAGGAATTGTCAAGGCACGTTTTAGTCGGGTGTGTCGTGGGCGAAGAACGCGCGCGCTTCCTCCAGATAGGCAGCCACCTCACTTTCGGGTTTGTTCCGCGACAGGAGATAGGCTTGTAATAGATGCTCCGGTGTCATGGCTTCCGGCGACAGGCCCTCCAGACGATCTCGGGTGGCCCGATCCATGTCCCGGTTGATTTGCGCAAAGAAAGCATCGGCAAACAGGGGGGCCAGGTCAGCATCTCGCCATTGTGACTCCTGTTCTGGCGTCATTTGGATGATCAGCCGGACTACAGCGCCGGTCACATTGTGCGCAGCCACTGCTTCGCGGATCGCAGCCAGGGGTGTCCCTACCCCGCGCACATCCACGCGGATGGTGACAAACGGGCGCGCGGGTGTCTCGAGGTAACGCCAATCGGTTTGACCTCGTTGCACCTCAATCCAACAAAAACCCTTTGGCTGTTTCTCTTCACCAAAATCTACCCGTTCCAGGCTGCCCGGGTAGACTACCGGCGGGGTCGCGTTCTCGTTGAGATTTTGATGTTGGTGAATGTGGCCCAGGGCCACGTAATCCCATACAGAATCGGTCAGAGCCGAGAGAGGAACGGTCACGTCCCGGCCGACCATGATGTTGCGTTCCGAACCCCAGTGCGCGCTCTCCACCGATAAGTGCGCCATCAGGATGGCCGGGGCATCAGGGGTCAAGGCGGCGCTCAACTCCTGGATGATGTTCACCAGGGCCTCTGTGACGGCGCGATCCAGCCCTTCTCGATCCAGGCGGCGGAATTGTTCGCGCGTCAACAGGCGCTGGCGCACCGGATAGGGAATCACGGCCACCTGCAATGGCCCACGGCGCGTCTCCAGGCGCAATAATTCCGGGCGCGCCGCCACGATGACGTGCGGCACGTTCAGGGTGGCGAAGATCTCGATGCTGGACGCGCGTTGTTCCATCACCGGCACATCGTGGTTGCCGACCAAGAGCACTGTGGTAATGGCAGCCTCAGAGAGCCGCCGGATGCGTTGGGCAAACTCGCGTTGCTGGGTGGGGCTGGGGCTGCGGGTGCGGAAGGCGTCCCCGGCAAATAACACCACATCCGCTTCGTGCGCGATGGCATAGTCCACCACCTGATCCAGACGTTCCAGGAAATCCAGAATGCGCCGGTTCAACCCGGTCTCTGCATCCATGCGGCCATAATTCTCCATGCCGACGTGCAGATCGGCAAAGTGCAAAACTCGAATGGGTTCAGTCATAATCACCTGCCTGCCGTGGCCTGGTCAGCGACCGGCCAAAACTATTTCTGTCTGATCGAGGGCGGCTCTCGGTCTCATTTTTCACGGCATCAGCCGCGCCCACACGCATACTTCCCCGGTAGCTGAGCCGGTCAACAAGTATCCTGGTTCGGTCAATGCTACCGTCGTAATGGCCGCGTCCATCCCCGGCCATGCGACACTCGCTAACTCCGGGGTGAGCCAGAGCACGGTTCCCTGCGCCGTCCCCGCCACCAAGCCTTGCTCTGTCCACAACAACGTGGTGAGCGTCGCGTCGGGGAGTGTTTGTTGTCTCAGGCTGCGTCTTTCCTTCATATCCCATAGCGCAAGCATCCCCGCCGCGTCGGCGGACAGCGCCTGGGCGCCATCTGGGGAAAAGGTTAACGCGACGATGGCGGCGTTGGCCCCTTGAAGCGTTGGCGTCAATTCCTGCCCTGCGCCCATATCCCACAGTCGCAGCTCCCCATTCTGCGCGCCCGAGAGCACGTTGGGCTGATGTGGATGCGCGGCCAGGGCTGTCACGGGCGCAGCGTGAGCCGGCAATAGCCACATGATGCCACCGGTGGTTGGGCGCACTACCCATAGATAACCGTTTTCCAATCCCACCACCAGTTGTTCCCGACCGGTCACGTAGGTGAGGGTGCGGGCCGAGGAGAAGGTTGCCACCCGGCTGGACAAGGCGCGCGTCCAGGTTGGCAGTGTGTAAAAGTACAAGTCGCGCCCCTGCGCCAGCGCCGCCTGTTGTGCGGACTGCGTCAGTGTGAGATGGGTCGCCGTGACCGGATGGCGTGTGATAGCCAGGAGCGTCAAATCAGCGCGCGCGCGCCGTGAAGTCTGCTCGGACTGCACGGCATAGATTTCACCGTCGGTCACGGTCAACGCCAGAACGGGCATGGGGCCGTCTCGATAGCAGCCGACCGGCTCCGGTAGGCCTTCCTTGAGGGGGGCGGACGGCGTCGGCAGGGGGGTGCCCGGCGCGACCGGCCAGTAGATGACGGTGGGGGTGGGCGTCACGGTAGGCGTGGGCGTCGCGGTGGGGGTAGCGGTCAGTGTCGGCCAGGGCGTGGCGGTAGGACCTAGCGTTGGGAATGGCAACGGCGGTACCGGCGGTAGGAGGGTCTGCGGGTAGAATGCGCCCGCGCCGCTCAGGATCACGATAAGCAAGGCGAACACGCTCAGTCTGGCCCGCAGCCCTGACACAAGTAGCAGTAGTCCCAACAAGCCTGCCGCCAACGAGGCGGCCCCGGCCAGCGCCAACGTCGCGCCCAGCAAGCGGAGCAACGGCGTCCAGAGCAGCGGAAACAGGGCTGCTGCGACGTTGTTCCACAGCGCGCCGACTTCAACGACCAGAGGGGGGGGGGGCAAAACTCCATGCCACGCGGCCAATCCGGCGAGCGCCGCAAACAGCCCTCCGCCGATGCAGGGCAGCGCCAGGCACAGCCAGCGCTCGCGCCCCCGCAGCAGCAGGGCGCCGGACAGCGCGCACAGTAAGGCCAGGAACGCGCTCGCCGGCACCGCGCGGCCCCATAGGGGGAATACCGGTAGCGCCGCCAGCCATTCCGTTTCCTCGGCTTGTAGTAGGGCGGCCGTTTTGCTTACAAAACGTTCCCACCAGAGGCGTTGTTCTTGGCCTGGCGCTGCCCACGCGGCAGTGTCGCCAGGGAGGCAGTAGTTTATTTCTTCAGTCTGGCAGGGTGGTAAGCTTTGCCAGAGGAAGTCGCGCACGTGATCGCCGGTAGGTCCAGAGAGATATTCCGCTATGGTTGGGGCCAGCGGCGCCGGTGCTGCGGAGTCGCCGAGCGCCCACTGCGCCCATGACAGGGCAGCTTCCACCATCAGGGGTTCCGCCGGCGTAGCGTTCAGGGCGTACTCCAAGATGGGCCGCAGCGACTCCGGTGTCCGCGGCACCCAGGGAGACCACTCGTCCGCGGGGATACCGCGCGGCAGGTCGTAAGAAAGCTGCGCCGCCAGGTGTTCGAATAAATTGCTTTCCCGCAGGGTACGCTGGTAGAGGACGGGGGAAACCAGCGCGGCGCGCAGTGTCAGCAGGGAGAGCGCCGCCGCCCAGAGCAATACGGCCAGCACGGTTAATACCAACGCGGGCCATCTTTGCGAGTTTGGTCTGGGGGGGCTGGCTTTGGGAAGCACTACACGTTCTGTGTCTTAGTGGTGAAAATAGATCTGGCGCGACGGGTAGGGGTGGAGCCGTAAGTATCTACCATAATTCCACGAAGTTGATAGTCTGGAAGGCATATAGTTTTTCCCCGTCGGTCACAACGGTGATTTCCAATTGGCGGGTAGGCGGCACGATTTCGTCGCCCCGGACAAAGTGATTGTCGAACACGATCCAAATTGAGGCGTCGGCATAGCGCACTTCTTTGAGGCGGGAATAGTCATTGAATTCGAGTTGCAATTCTTGTACGACGCGCAAGGGATGATTGAAGGCGCGGACTTCGGTGTTTTTACGGCGCAGTTGGATGATAGCGTCGCGGGAAAGAGGTTTGAGTGCGGGAAGTTTCGCCAGCACTTTATCCCATTCGTCTTGCTTCGAAGGCCCGGATAACACGCCGGTGCCCGGCGGCGGTTGGGGCGTCGTTGTGGTGAAATTGGCCGCTTCCGTGAGTTTTACCTGACGCCCCAGTTTTTGTAAGGCGGCGGCGATGGCGGTGCGCGCATCAGCTTCTGGCTCGCGCCGGAACAGCGCCGCGAGTGGTTCTACTGCGCGGTAGTTGCCCAGTTCGCCGAGGGCCTGGGCCGCTGCGCCGCGCAGAGTGGGGTCGGCATCTTTGAGGGCGGCGATCAACGGTTCGACGGCGCGCGCGTCATTGGATGCGCCCAGCAGCCGGGCGACCTCCGGGCGTACCGGGTCATCTTGACGCGGCAGCAAGGCGAGTAAGGGGTGCAAGGAATTGAGCCGGGCCAACGCGGTGGCGGCGGCCACACGCGCTTCTAATTTCTCACGGCGTTCTGTTGCCAGGGCGCTGAGGGTATCCACTGCCAACATCCCGATCTGTACCAGAGCTTCGGTAGCGGCTTCGCGCACAATCCAGTTGCGGTGACGCAACGCCACCGCAAGCGGGTCCACAGCCAACATTCCGATGCGCGCCAGGATTTCGGTCGCAGCCTTGCGCAGAGCTTCGTTGCGGTGTTCCAGGGCGGCTATCAACGCTTCCATTGCCATAGGCCCAATTTGCACCAGGACTTCTGTCGCGCCCTTGCGCAGGCGCGCATCTCCCAGGGCTTCCACCAGAGGGCCGACGGCGGGTTTCCCTATGGCTACCAGCGCCGCAATGGCCGGCTGATAGACGCGCTCGTCGTGTTGATAACTAAGCGCCTGGATTAACCCGGCTAAATCGCCTTGGGCCTTTAATCGCTCGACATTCGGGCGACCCGTTAATCGCACTTTATGACTCCTTTCAACATTATTGCCCCTTATTTTATCACAATCGCGGCAATACTACACCTGTCTGCCCCTGGTATTTCCCTTTCTTATCTGCATAGGAGACCTCACAAGGGGCGTCGCCCTCGAAAAATAGCACCTGAGCAATGCCTTCATTGGCATAGACCTTGGCCGGCATGGGGGTGGTGTTGCTGATTTCGATGGTGATGTAGCCGTGCCAGCCGGGTTCCAACGGCGTGAAATTGGTCACGATGCCGCACCGCGCGTAGGTGGATTTGCCGAGAACGGCTCCCAGCACATTGCTTGGCATACGGATGTACTCCAAACTGCGCGCCAGGGCGAAAGAGTTGGGCGGAATGATGCATATATCCCCCATAAAGTCAATCATTGCGCGCGTGTCAATCCCCTTGGGGTCAACGACGGCCAGGTCGCCCACGCCAGGCGTGAAGACCTTGAACTCATTGGCGACGCGAATGTCGTAGCCATACGAGGACAGGCCGTAGGAAATAACGCCGTTCCGCTTCTGCCCATCAAAGAACGGCTCGATCATGTGTTGTTCCAACGCCATCTGGCGAATCCAGAAATCAGGTTTCAGTCCCATAAGTTAGTTTCTCCGAAAATAGTCTGGTAGTCGTTAGTCAGGTAGTCTGATAGTCAAGAAGGGTCTACGGCTCTATGTTGCTGTGGTCAAGTTTCGTCAATCCGAAATCACATGCGGTCTGGGGCGTTCATGCCCATCAGGTGCAGGACGCGGGCCAGGACGTTCTTGGCGGCCCGCACCAACGTCAGGCGGGCGGAGGTCAGGGCAGCGTCTTCCGGCGCAGTGGAGACGACGCGGCAGTCGCGGTAGAAAGCGTGGAACAGCGCGGCCAACTCGGTGGCGTAGAGGGGCAGGAGGTGCGGCGTCAGGTTGGCGGCGGCCTGGGCGATGGTGTCCGGCAGCGCCAACATCTTGCGGATCAGCGCCAGTTCACTGGGATGTGTCAACAGCCTAGTGTCCCCCATCACCTGGGGATCGAGTCTCTCTTCCGCCGCTTTGCGCAGCACGCCGGCGATACGGGTGTGCGCGTACTGGACGTAGTACACCGGGTTGCGATCCGATTGCTCGACCGCCAAATCCAGGTCGAAATCCAGCGTCACGTCCACCGTGCGCGTGAGCATCATGAAGCGGATCGGGTCAGGGCCGACTTCGTCCACCAGTTCCCGCAGGGTGACGAACTCGCCGGAGCTTTTGGACATGCGCACTTCTTCGCCGCCGCGCAGCAAGGTAACCATCTGGTAGAGGATGAAGGTCAACCGCGCCGGGGTCACGCCTACGGCTTGGGCCGCCGCCTGGACGCGCGGTACGTCGCCGTGGTGATCCGCGCCCCAGACGTAGATGGCCCAGTCAAAGCCGCGCTCCACCAGTTTGTGCCAGAGGTAGGGGATGTCCGAAGCCAGGTACGTCGGGCGGTCAACGGGATTGGGCGCCACTTTGGGGGAGCGAATCAACACTGCGTCCTTCTCCAGGTCAGGATGGCGGAACCAGACGGCGTCGTCGTATTCCACAAGGTAGCCGCCCGCCCGCAACTTCGCCATCATTGCATCAAACAGGCCGGAGGTATGCAGGGTGGTTTCGTGGAACCAGGTGTCGAAGTGTACTCGCAGTTGCGCGAGGTCGTCGGCCACGCCTTCCAGCACGCGCGCGATGCCCAACCGGTATAACTCGCGGATGGCCGTCTCGCGCGGCATGTCAAGGTAGCGGCGGCCTTCTTGCGCGACAATAGCTTGCGCCAGTTCGGTCACGTAGGCGGCGGGGTAGCCTTGCTCCGGGAACGGCTCCGGGACGTCGAGCAGGTTGGCGTAGCGCGCGTAGAGGCTGCCGCCAAAGTGCTGCACCTTCGAGCCGGCGTCGTTCACGTAATACTCGCGCTCCACCGCATAGCCGGCAGCGGCGAGCAGCGAGGCCAGGACGTCTCCCAGCACGGCGTTGCGCGCCGAGCCGATGGTGATGGGGCCGGTGGGGTTCGCGCTGACAAATTCTACTTGCACGCGCTTCCCCACCCCCAGCGCGACGTTGCCCCAGGTGTCGCCGGCCGCCAGGACGGCGGTAACCTGCTGCGCGAGCCACGTCTCGGACAGCGCGAAGTTGAGGTAGCCCGGCGGGGCCACCGTGACCTCCGCTACGAAGTCGGCGGCGGGGATGTGGGGCAGCACGGCCTGGGCAATTTGCAACGGCGGGCGGCGCAATTCCCGCGCCAGCCCCAGGCAGACGGGCGAGCCGTAGTCGCCATGGGATTCATGGCGGCTGGGCGCCACGGCGATCACGGCGGGGAGCGCAAATTCCGGCAGGGCGCCGGCCGCCTGCACCTGTTGCAATCCGGCGCGGAGCAATTCTTCAATCTGTTCACGTAAAGTTTTCATTAAAAGCCCTTCTGGTTAAAAATTATCAACGGATTCAACGGATGGAACGGATTGGTTAGCCGTTAAATCCGCTAAATCCGTTGAGTATGCTCGCTATAAGTTTAACGTTTCCAGGAAATAGGGCAGTTGTTTCTGCCACCAGGGCCAGTCGTGATTTACGTCGTGGCCCCAATAGTCAAACCAAGCCGGGACGTCCAACTGGGTCAATATCGCCTCCAGGGCTTGCGCTTCCCGGATGCAATCCTCTTCCCACGCGCCTTGCCCGGTGCAGACGATGATATGGCTGCGGCGGTATTGGTTCAGATACCAGAGATCGCTCAGGTGAGGCAGGTAGACCAGGGGGAAATTGTAATAGACGTAGTCGTCCATATAATCTCCCACAAAGTATTGCGAGCCAAACAGGCCACTTAGCGCAATCGTCACGTCGAAAATGTCCGGATGCTTAAAGAAAAAATTGGCCGCGTGATACCCTCCCATACTGCATCCGGTAGCGATAAATTTATCGTCCCAGCCGCTGTGTTCGCGCACAAAGGGCGCGACTTCTTCAACGATGTACTGATCATATTGGGCGTGGCGCCAACCCCGGTCGCCAGGATATTTCCAATGCGCCAACCAGGATTCTGAATCCACGCTGTCCACAGTGTACACTACAATCCGCTCTTGTTCGATGAGGTTTTGCACAGCGTCAATCATCCCGAAATCTTCAAATTCGTAGAAGCGCCCACAACCGGAGGGGAAAACCACCAAAGGTTTGCCTTTCTGTCCGTAGGCCTTTAGCTCCATATCACGGCTGAGGCGTTGGCTCCAAAATTTATGATACTCGATTTTCATTGCATCCCCCTTCCATCAGCAGATTGAGCCGATTCAGTGAATCCAAATTCGACTCAACTTAAATCACATTCCAGGATAAAGTCAATG
This sequence comes from Chloroflexota bacterium, assembly GCA_029555965.1. Lineage (GTDB taxonomy): Bacteria > Chloroflexota > Anaerolineae > B4-G1 > SLSP01 > JAKQHY01. The sequence goes on from JAKQHY010000195.1 coordinate 46,960, forward strand.
GCTGTCAACAATTCGGCCAAATCGGGCGAGCGCAATAAATACGCATAATTACCCATCGCCCGCGCAAAAGCCGGCGTCACCGGCTCGTGGTGGATGAGTAAATGTCCGTAGACCTGGAGGATGTCCTGCAACGAATGGCGGTGCCGGCGATGCTGCTTGCGTCCCACGAAGGCACAATGATAGGGGCGGGAGTAAGAGGCGGTGAAAGCGTTGAACGCCAGGACATTGGCCCACTGCTCGTACAGGTTGAGGTCGTTGGCAAAGTTGAATACGTCGAGCATCGGGCCGCCAGGGGGGCGCATGTTCATCTCGACGGCGATCCACTGTTGATCGGCCGCGCGCTGGAAAAATTCAATGTGGAAAAAGCGCTCACGCACGGCAAAGGCGGCCACGGCTTTCCGCCCGGCCTCTTCCAACCCCGGCGGGATGTCGCGCAGGGAGCAGGCGAACACGTCCAGGTCTTCGTTGACCACTTCCATAATGCCCGGCCGGTAGAAGTGCGCCGTGCAGAACATGATTCGTCCGTCCTGATCCGTCAGCCCGTCAAACGAATGGAGCTGCCCTACAATAAATTCTTCCAGCAGATAATCTACCAGGGGGCGAGTGGCAAAGAACTGTTCTAACTCTGCCGCGTTATGAATTTTGAAGGTGCCGGCTGCACCTACGCCGATGTTGGGTTTGGCGATCAGTGGGTAACCTACCTGCGCTACAAAGTCGTGCGCGGCAGCCGGGTCGCTTAAGAGGTGCCCCCGCGCCACGGCGACGCCGGCGTCGGTGAAAATTTGGCGCATCTGCGATTTGCGCTTGATCTGGGCAATTTCCGGTAGTTTCAAGCCGGGGATATTGAAGTCGGTGCGCAGGCGGGCGTCAGTTTCCAACCAGTATTCGTTATGGGATTCCAGGCGATCCAGCCGACCATACTGATGGATGAAATAGGCGCAGGCGCGCATCACACTATCGTAGTTATGCAGATCGTCCACGCGGTAATATTCCGTCAGTGCGGCTTGCAACTCCAGGCGTAGGGTTTCAAAGGGCGCATCCCCAATCCCCAGAACGTTCATTTCCGCCTGGCGCGCGCCTACTGCAAAGTTGTAAAAATTGGGGGGGAAATGGGGAGAGAGCAAGACCAGGTTCATTGCGCGGCGACCCTTACCATGTCTGCGATGATCGGCTCTAACTCCGCCAGATGGGGGGAGCGCAGCAAGTAACCGTAGTCGCCGATGGCGGGCGCCAGCACGGGATTGATGGCTTCGTGGTGGACGATGAACGCGCCATAACGCGATAAAATCTCTGTGTGGGGTAGGCAGTGGGGCAGGGCCTGTTTGCGACCCACATAGGCGCAGTGGTAGGGACGTTCTCCGACGAGGTCATGGCTATTGAATGTCACGATGTTGGCCCACTGCTGGTATAAATCCCTATCGTTAGCGTAATTGAACATATCCATCGTCAGACCGCCAGGGGGGCGCATGTTGACTTCCAACGCCACCCACCGGCCCGGCGCGACCTGGAAAAATTCGATATGGAAGAAACGTTCCCGTAGCCCGAACCCGGCCACGGCCCGCCGGCCGACATCTTCTAACCCTATAGGTAAATCGCGCATGGAATAGTAGAACAGGTCGCGCCCCTCGTTCACCGTTTCCATAATTCCCTGGCTGAAATAATGGGAGGTGTGAAAGACAATGTGACCATCGCGGTCGGTCAAGCCGTCGAAGGAATAGAGGTCGCCCTGGATGAATTCCTCCAGCATATAATCAATCGCCGGTCGGGTCGCAAAGAAGCTTTCCAGTTCTTGCGTGTTATGAATCTTGTAGGTGGCGGCAGCGCCTACCCCCACATCCGGTTTAGCGACTATTGGATAGCCGGTTTGGGCGATCAATTCGTGGGCTGTTTCGAGCGTGTGTACAACCGCGCCCCGCGCCACTGCGATCCCGGCCTGCGTGAAGATTTGCTTCATCCGTGACTTTTGTTTGCCCCAGAGGATGTCGGCGTCCTTGGGGCCGGGTACATTGAAATCAGTGCGCAACCGCGCGTCGGTTTGCAGCCAATACTCGTTGTGCGATTCGATGCGTTCGAGTTTTCCGTAACGATGGGTGAAATAGCCGCAGGCTCGGAGCAATTGGTCGTAGTCATGCATGTTGTCCACGCGGTAATACTCGGATAGGGCCACCCGCAATTCCATGCGGAGGGACTCGTAGGGCGCATCTCCCAGACCCAGCACATTTGCGCCATTACGGCGCAAGGCGCTGGCAAATTGGTAATAGTTGGCGGGGAAGTGAGGTGAAAACAAAAGCACGTTCATGGCTCGCTCCACGGAGAGTATCTTAAAAACTTTGGGTCTAATGTGCCGCCCACAGGGGCGCTCTCTTAGCCCTGGTGACCCTCGAAAGGTAAAACTATGGGGGGAGGAGCAAGCCCCTCCCCCCATTTCTCATCAACCATAGCCCGTAGGGCAGAGCTATGCGCGCCCGGCGCTCTTGAAGATCTCGATCTTTTGTTCGACTATCGCCTGCATCGCTTCAATCCCCGGCCCAAAAATCTTGCGAGGGTCAATTTGATCGGGGTTTTCGGCCACGAGCTTTTGAATCGTGCGAATGAAGGCATTGCGGATTTCGGTATCAATGTTGATCTTGCAGATGCCGCGTTCGACGGCCATTGTGATCTGTGCGTCGGGGATGCCGGATGCGCCGTGCAGGACCAGCGGCACGGAAACTTTGCTGCGGATTTTTTCCAGGCGCGCGAAGTCTAACTGCGGTTCGCCCTTGTAGAAGCCATGCGCATTGCCGATGGCTACCGCCAGGAAGTCGAAGCCGGCGTCTTCCACGAAGCGGGCACATTCGTCCGGGTCGCTCATAGTCGCTTCGCGGTCGCTGACTACGACATGTTCTTCTGCCCCGCCTATCTTACCGATCTCGGCCTCTACGGGAATGCCTAGCGCGTGGCAAACTTCCACTACCTTGCGCACTTCGGCCACGTTCTGTTCGTACGGGAGTTTGGATGCGTCGCGCATGATGGAGGTGAACCCTACGCGCAGACATTGCAACACGGACTCAAAGCTCGGCCCGTGATCCAGGTGAATGGCTACCGGCACACTGGCTAACTGCGCCGCTTTGGCTACGATCATCGGCAGAAATTCTGCCCCGGCGTATTTGAGGGCGCCTGCGGAAATTTGCACCAGGACCGGGGCGCGCTTCGCCTCGGCGGCGCGAATAATAGCTTGCGTGATTTCCAGGTTATTGGTGTTGAATGCGCCGACCGCATAACCATTCTTCTGGGCGTCCAACAAGAGTTCTTTACTGGTAACTAACATGGCTCTCCTTATTATTCGATAGAAATTTTTGGATTCACTGGAATATAACTGCGTTTAACGAAAAAGTCAACCGATTAGTGCTCCAACTCCGTTGTGTCGGGAGGGGTGGGTTGAGGGCCTTGGTATTCAAAGATGTAACCGACACTGGCGCGTGTCTGGATATAGCATGGGTTGGCCGGATCCGGCTCGATTTTTTGGCGCAAGCGATGGATAACTTGCCATAGCAGTTGCCCATCGTTTTCATGCCCAGGCCCCCAAACCTGACTCAGAAGATATTCGGGCATCAGCACATGGCCGGCTTGACGCGCCAACAACGCGAACACGGTGTATTCAGTGTGGGTCAGCTTGATTTCCACACCGAGGCGATAGACCCGTTTTTTGCCAAAATCCACCGTTAATTCGCCTACGTGCAGCACGGGCGGCGAGGACGGGACGGGCGAGTCAGACTGACGCAACTGAACCCGTATGCGGGCCAATAACTCCCGCATACTGAAGGGTTTCGTGATGTAATCATTGGCGCCATCATCCAGTCCACGCACTTTGTCCATTGTATCCGCCGATGCAGTGAGGAAAATGATGGGAACGTTGGAAAAACCTCGGATGCGTCGGCAAACTTCATACCCATCCATACCGGGCATAAAAACATCCAATAAAATCAAATCGTAGTGATCCTCGGCGATCAATTCTATCGCTTTTTCACCATTGGGCGCGACAGCAACCTCATACTGACTTGCCTCAAGATTGATTTTGATCACACGAACATAACGAGGATCATCTTCAACCACCAATATGCGCGCTGAATGGTCAGATATCATACCTTACCTCCCGGTGAATATGGAACATAATCTGACTTGCGGTCTACAAAGTGTAACTCTTTTTTTCTAACTTTCAAGCGACTTGTTTTCCCTTCTCTTCAAGGGTATAATCGAATTAACCGCAAGATTGCGGAATGATAAAACACAATTTTAACATAGGAGCCGTCATGAATCAGGCATCCGGTGAATGGTTTTGGCTAATTCTTATTGCAATGATGGCCCTTGCTGTTTATCTGCCGCGCTGGGCGGCGCAGCGGCGGCGCAAACAAAAAGAGTCTACCCTGGTTGTTGGCGATCAAGTGTTGACCATCGGGGGCTTGCTCGGGACATTGACTCATATTGACTTCGAGAAAGATGTCGCCCGCCTGCAAATTGCAGAAGGGGTTGAGATAGAGATTTTGATCGGCGCCATCCATGGTAAGCGCGCCGATCAAAACGAGCGCTAGAGGGAGGTGCTGCATGCATCTTTCGGTTGCCGTGAGTAAAATCAACAAGTGGGGCGTGCGCGAGAGCGGCGACACGGTGGAGATGATCGAACGCCCGCATGGCGGCCTCTCGTTTGTGCTGGCCGACGGGCAAAGTTCTGGCGAAGCCGCCAAGGCGATCAGCATCCGCGTGGTGCGCAAAGTTGTCTCGGACCTGGCGGAAGGCGTGCGCGACGGCGCGACGGCGCGCGCCGCCAACGATATGCTGTACGCTCTGCGCCAGGGCAAAGTATCCTCGACGCTCGTCGTCCTTTCAGTAGAATTGGAAAGCCATTCCCTCATTGTGACCCAATGCGGTGAATCCTCCGTCTACGTGCGCTACCCCGGCGGCGACCTGCAATTGCTGGAAAGTGAGACGCCGGTGTTGGGCTTCTACCGCAACACCCGCCCGACGGTGGATCACATTTACCTGGAGCCGGGACTGGTGGCCTGCGCCTTCACCGATGGCCTCAAACACGCCGGGAGCCGCAGCGGCGTTGAATTCGACATCCCCGAGGCGCTCGAAGCGGTCTGGCAAGAGTCGCCAACGGCGCTCGCGCTGGCGGATGGCCTGCTGGAACGCGCAATGGCCGCCGATAATGGCCGCCCCACCGACGACACCAGCATCCTCGTGCTTCACGTGCAGTCAGGGGAACCCACCGGCCCGCGCGGGATGCAGGTGGAAGTGCCGCTGCCCGACTGATGGACGCGAGCGAGCCGGGTGAGCGTGCGCCGTTAATCGGGATCGTCGGCCCGTGTTCGTCCGGCAAAACCACCCTGGCGCGGGCGCTGCGGGCGCGCGGTTACGCGGCGAAGGAAATCATGCAAGAGCACTGCGCCGCCCCGGATATGTGGCGGCGCATCACCCACCCGGACCTTTTGATCTACCTGGATGTCAGCCTCG
>JAKQHY010000003.1 GCA_029555965.1 Chloroflexota bacterium
TTGCGCCGGCCCCTGCACGCCGTAACCGAGCACCGCCACGACTTCATCCTTCAAGACCTCCCGCGCCTTCTCCAGCGAGAACTCCTCACGGGTCACTACATCTTCGACTACGCCACCGAAATCAATCTTTGTCATTGTGTCCTCTCCTCTGTTAATTTGGGGGATTGGGGACTAGGGACTAGGGATTGGGGAAAACTCAATCCCCAATCCCCATCCCTAATCCCTAATCCCTATTCCCTATTCCCTGCTTCCTGCCCCGCCGCGCGCCATCGCCACGCGCCCCGTGCGCACCATTTCGAGGATGCCGTAGGGCTTGAGCACTTCGGCCAGGCCGTCAATCTTGTCCTCTGTGCCGGTCGCTTCGACCATCACGGAATCCACGCCCACGTCCACCACGCGCGCGCGGAACGTGTCCACGAGCTGCATCACTTCCGAGCGGGTGCTGCCGCCCTCAGTGCGCACCTTGATAAGCGCCAGGTCTCGCGCCACCACAGGCTGTTCGGTGATGTCCTCCACCTGGATGACGTTGACCAGCTTGTAGAGATTCTGCACGACCTTTTCCGCGTCGGTGTGCGTACTGTCCACCACAATGGTCATCCGCGAGATGCCGTCTCGCTCGGTGTGTCCAACGGTCAGGCTTTCAATGTTGTAATTCCGGCGGCGGAACAGGCTGGCTACGCGGGTCAGCACGCCGGGCTTGTCTTCAACCAGAGCAATCAATGTGTTTTTCATGGCTATGCCTCCAGCTTTTCCAGTTCGATGAGCGGCCGCTCGATCATCTCGTGCAGCGCGGCGCCGGTCGGGACCATCGGGTAGACGTTGGCCTCGTCGCCTTCTTGGGCAACCTGGAACTCGATGAAGGCCGGCCCGTTGTGAACGTGCGCCTCGGCGATAGCCTCGCGGGCCTCGCGGCGATTCGTCGCGCGCCACGCGCGGATGCCGTAGGCTTCGACGAGTTGGACGAAGTCCGGGTTGATCAGCGGCGTGGCCTCGTAGTTCTTGCCGTAGAAAAACTCCTGCCACTGCCGCACCATCCCCAGATAGCCGTTGTTGGAGAGGGCGATGCGGACAGGCAACTTTTCCTGCACAATGGTCGCCAAATCGTGCAACGTCATCTGGAAGCCGCCATCCCCCAGAATGGCCCACACCTCGGCGTCGGGCTGCGCCACCTGCGCGCCGATGGCCGCCGGCAACCCAAACCCCATCGTCCCCTGCCCGCCGGAGGTGACAATGCGCTGGGGGCGGTCGAGTGGATAATACTGCGCCGCCCACATCTGGTGCTGCCCCACGTCGGTGACGAGAATGGCGTCGCCGCGCGTGGCCTCCCAGATTTCGTTGATGAAATGCGGCGCAGCCAGGTGACCATTTTCGGGTCGGTTGATGATGTCACGCCGGCGATTCTGCGCCCGCCACTCGTCAATCTGTGCCAGCCAGGCAGGATGCTGTGTCTCGTTGACCAGCGGCAGCAGTTGTTCCAACACCTGGCGCAAGTCGCCGTGAATGGGCACGTCCACCTGGACGATCTTGTTTAACTCGGCGGCGTCCATATCCACGTGGACCTTGCGCGCGTTGGGGGCGTAGCGCTTCAAATTGCCGGTCACGCGGTCGGAGAAGCGCATCCCGAAGGCCAAAATCAGGTCGGCCTCCTGGATGGCGCGGTTGGCGAAAACCTCGCCGTGCATCCCCATCATCGCCAACGCCAGCGGGTGCGATTCTGGGAAGCCGCCCTTGCCGAGCAGCGTGTATGCCACCGGCGTCTCCGTCCTCTCGGCGAAGGCGCGCAGTGCGTCCGCCGCGCCCGACATCTGCACCCCGCGCCCGGCCAGAATGACGGGCCGCTGGGCACCGTTGATGAGGTCGGCGGCTTTTTGAACCAGCGCAGGGTCACCTGCGCCAACGGGCCGATAGCCCGGCAGGTCAATCTCCTTCTCCGGCAGCGTGAAGTTGGTAGCCGCAATCTGCACGTCTTTGGGTATATCAATTAACACCGGGCCGGGCCGCCCGCTGCGCGCGATGTAGAACGCCTCGTGAATGACCTCGGCCAGTTCGCTCACGTCCGCCACCAGATAGTTGTGCTTGGTGATGGGCAGCGTGATGCCGGTGATGTCCACTTCCTGGAAAGCGTCGGTGCCCAAGACCGGGCTGGCAACCTGCCCGGTGATGTAGACGATAGGCGACGAATCGGTCATCGCCGTGGCGATCCCGGTGACGAGATTGGTGGCCCCTGGCCCGGACGTCGCCATCGCCACGCCGACCTTACCAGAGACGCGGGCGTACCCGTCGGCGGCGTGCGCCGCGCATTGTTCGTGCCGCATCAAGATATGGCGGACGTCATAATTCTTGCGGGGATGATACGTGTGCATAATCGCCCCACCGGGGATGCCGAACACCACCTCTACTCCCTCGTGTTCCAGCATTTCCCATACAATTTCTGCGCCTGTTCGTTTCATTGATCCTCCTGGGTTTATCCAACAAAAAACCGCCCTTTTGGGGGGCGGTTTTGGCTGACTTATGGCTGTCTCTGTACTACCTGGCCTGGGTATGCTTCAACGTAACCGCCCACGTGCTCCCGCCTAGCAGGAGCACGATAATAACGATGACGACATTAAGCAAGAGGCCCAGCAATCGGCCGCTGGAGGCACCTGCTTTGTACAGATTGCGTATTGCTGTTAGGTTACGTTGACTCTTACTCATAGATCTGATAATTGACTTTACTTGTGCGAATTAGAGAAATTATAAATCAAACCCTGTATTTGTCAAATGCAATTCAAGAGAAGTGACATTTGACACTGGCAGACATAGGGCATGGTTTTTAGGCGGGAAATTTGTCAAAACCGAAAAGGGATTTATAATCACTTTTTACCCCAATGATCAGGAATTATCCAAATTTAACCCAGGAGGTATGGTAAGATGGCGTTAGAAGAATTGAACCCCTTTGCCATTGCGCAAAAACAGTTGGATATAGCCGCCGAGATTATGCAACTGGAACCGGCGCTCCACGAGTTCCTGCGCTGGCCGGTGCGCGAACTCCACGTCACGCTGCCGGTGCGGATGGATGACGGCTCCACAGAAATCTTCCACGGTTTCCGCGTGCAATACAACGATTCGCGCGGGCCGACGAAAGGTGGTCTGCGCTTCCATCCTCACGAGACAATTGACACGGTACGCGCGTTGGCCGCCTGGATGACGTGGAAAACGTCAGTGATGGACATCCCCTTGGGCGGCGGCAAAGGCGGAATCATCTGTAACCCCAAAGTGATGTCGCCGAGCGAGTTGGAACGGTTAAGCCGCGCCTACATCCGCCAAGTAGGGCGCATCCTGGGTGAGGATATGGACATCCCCGCGCCGGACGTCTACACCACACCGCAGATCATGGCCTGGATGATGGATGAGTACTCGTTTATGCGCGGCTACAATGTGCCAGGGATGATCACCGGCAAGCCACTGCCATTGGGCGGCTCCGCCGGGCGCGGCGACGCGACGGCGCGCGGGGGGATGTACTGCATCCGCGAGGCCGCCAAGCGCATGGGGATGCAAACCGAGGGCGCCACAGTGGCTATTCAAGGCTTTGGCAACGCCGGGCAATATGCGGCCTTGCTTGCCCCCAGACTGTTGGGCGCCAAAGTGGTGGCCGTTTCCGATTCTAAGGGCGGCGTCTACAATCCCAAAGGACTTGACCCAGTCGCCCTGCTCGCGTACAAAAACGATACCGGCTCCGTCGTGGATTTCCCCAGCGCAGATGCCGTCAGCAACTCGGAGTTGTTAGAACTGGAGGTAGACATCCTGGCTCCCGCCGCGTTGGAAAACCAGATTACGAGCGATAACGCGGCCAGGATCAAGGCCAAAATCAGCGCCGAATTGGCGAACGGGCCGACCACACTTGACGCCGACGAAATTCTCCACGAGAAGGGCGTCTACGTGCTGCCCGATTTCCTCTGTAACGCCGGCGGCGTGACGGTCTCCTACTTTGAGCAGGTGCAAAACGCTTACGGGTATTACTGGAAGGAAGCGCAGGTTCACGAACTGCTGGACGAGAAGATGACGGCGGCGTTCCAGGCCGTGGCCGAGACGTCCGAACAATACAAAGTCAACAACCGCATTGGCGCTTACATCGTCGCCGTCGGGCGCGTGGCCGAAGCGTGCAAGTTGCGCGGCTGGGTGTAAGCTGGTTGCGAGTTGGCGGGATGAAAAAATCTTATTCAACGAAAAGGAGGAAAAATGAGTTCGGAATCGGGTGACAAGAAGAAGGGGGCGGTGCCTCGGCCTATGCTGTTGCTTGGGATGTGTATAGGCATAGGGGCGGGGATAGCTATTGGTATCGCGCTCGACAATATTGGGGCGGGCGTCGCTATTGGGGTAGGCGTCGGTCTTGCCATTGGCGTAGCATTGGAGCGGCGCAACAAGTCCAGCGACAATCAATAATCCGCTGAACGCACGGATTTCCACACAACACCGGCCCCGTCGAAGTTTCGACGGGGCCGGTGCTTTTCTTCACTCCTAACTCCTCACTCCTAACTCGCTGCCTTCAAATACCCCACCGCTTTTTCCTGCTCGTCGTTCATGATGACCTCCAGATACCGCCCGTTGGCAAAGGCTGGGACGTCCACGACGCGGATGTAATCGCCGTAAGCCGCCGCGTCGGGCAGCAGGACGCCGAGCTGGTTGGGTGCGCTGAACAGGAAGGTCGTGTTGAGCATGTCGCCGCGCTCGCCGGGCGCGATGGGCAGAGGCAGAATCCCCGTCTCCACCAAATCCTGGAAGAAGTGTGTGCCATACGACGGCTCCGCAATCGCACCGCCGCGCGTTAACGGCGCTTCGACCAGCACTTTGGCATTGTAGATGTCCGCATAGGTCACTTTGACGCCCAGGTCGGCGTCTGAACTACCCCAGCGGCCTGGGCCGATCAGGATGAATATCTCGTGCTCGAACAGTTTATTGAGCCGTCCGACGATGCGCGCGATCTCGGATTTCACTTCGTAGCTGGGCGCCTGGCTATACTGCGCCGGGTCCACGTAGACAATGTAGCGCACGTTCGACACAAGCCCCTGCGGCACGAGGGTGCCGGAGCGCAAAACCAGTGCGGAGTCGGGGATGTCCTCCGGGATTTCAATGACGCGCCGTTGCTTGGCGCTGACCATCGGACGGCATTGAAGCAGGTGCAGTGTATACTCGACGCGCGGATACCGGGGCGTAATGCCGATGGTAAATTCAATGTCCACCGGCCATTGGTGATAGCGCTCCAATTTCTTGAGGATGGTCTGCATAAAAGCGATAAACCGGGGGTCTTGCGTTAACTGCTCGAAGGTCAGCACCAGGTTGTTAGACTCGCCAGGCGCCAGGCGCGCGATGATCGGCGCGAAATATTCGCCTTTGTCCAGCGACGCCAGGTAACGCAATGCGGGGAAATCGCCGCCGATCACGTCGCGCGTGGGCAGTGTGACAATGCTATTATTTTCCAGGTCGGCCACGTCCACCAGCCGCTGCGCGTACCGGCGAGCGTTCCGGGCGCCAACGTAGGGTCGCAACTGGGGATGGCTCAAGGCGACAATGCGGGGGTAGTCATTGGGGACGCGCTGCACGGCCCGCGTGCCAAAGCCCGCTACCAGCCGCAAGAACCCGTCCTCCCGCCGGATTTTGGGGTTCCAGCGGAAGGGATTGCGGCTGTACCCCACCCCAGAGACCATGGGGAGAAAGTATTGGTGGTAATGCATGCCCTGCGCCTTTTGGATCAGGATCGCCATCCGTTCGTCGTAGTCCACCAGTCCCATATGCTGACGATAGAGTAGAGCTTCAGGGCTGACCGCGCTGGCATAGACCTGGGCGATTGCCCGCAGCAGCGCATTGAGGTTCTCGTCTAGCGTCCCCTGATTAGGACAGAAGACACTTTCATACTTGCCGGCCAGCGCCGCGCCGAAATGAACTTCCAACAAGCTCGAAGAACGGACAACCAGGGGGTGCTGTCCAACTTCTTCCAACAATTGGCGCAAGCTATAGATAATCTCCCCCGGAAAATGCCCTTCGACGTATAGGGGGCGGAGCAGCGGATAATCCCGTTCTATCTCTTCCCGCGTGCGGTATTTCTGGTTCATGTGACGGGTCAGCCCGTTGATGAGCTGAAAATCGTAGAAGACGTCCGCGCCGATGAAGTACGAATCGGGGATGTCTACGTGCTTGTGGACCTCCAGGGGATCGTCCGGGTCTGCCAGTTGCAGGATTTTGCGCGCCAGCAGCATTCCGGCCGCCTTTCCCCCGATTTTACCCCGCCCGATGCACCGTCGCCGAATTTCAATGAAGTCCTGAATGGTGAACAGTTCTTTGGCAATGCCGATGAATTCCAGTTGGTCGCTAAGCAGGCTTTTGATCAACACGACGATGATTTCGCGCAAGTGGTGATGCACCTCCGCCTGTTCCTCCGGCGGCAAGGTTTCGTATTCCGCCCCCTGCGCGAACAACAAATCCAGCGGCGCCAGCTCCGGGTTAAAGGTCAATGCCAGGGGCAGTTGTTGAGGCGTGACCCGGCTGGAGAGCGCCAACTGGATCGTGTCTTCCAGGTGGTTGGGGGGCAGATTCGTGGCAAAGTAGAAATCGGTCAGTTGGTCGCGGACGATCGCGCGCCGCTCGTTCCAGGTTTGTTCCGGCTCTTCCGCAAAAGGGTCGCGCAATCCTTCCCGGTATTGCGAGACAATCGCCTTGTCGCGCACCTCCGCCTCGAAATCTTCCAGACTGACAATGCCCTTGTCGAAGAGTTCCTGCCGCATCAACTCGCGGATGCGCCGCGCCATGATCGGATATTGCGCCAGTTTAAGCTGGATACCGTAGGCTTCGTGCAGACTTTGGGCGCCGGGCGTGACGCCGTTGAGTTCAGTGACCATGCGCATATTGTAACACAGCTTTGTCCTCGTGAAACGTGCAGCAAGTGAATTTTCCTGGTGTCCTTCGTGTCCTTTGTGGTGAAATGGACTTTTTTCAGAGGGGGTCACGTATTTGCTTCTGAAGAGACCTAATAAGCGTACAATCGTCCGTAAGGCCGCAACGACAGCGGCGCGAGTTTGACGAAGGGCTGGCTGAAGATCGTCTGCACGTCCACCCCGAACAGCGCCGCGTATTCCGTTGCCAACGTGTGGAGCAGGATGTGGTCGGCGTCGTCCAGTGGGACGCGCCCGACGCCCTTACCCAGTTGATAGTCGTCCACTTCCCCCCGGAGGTACATTTTCCCTCCGTGCATCCCCGTGCCGACAAAATTGGCGATGTGGCGCTCACCAGGCGCCAGATTCAGGCCCATCACCACCAACACGCCCCCGGCCATATATTCCCCCAGGAAATGCTGCGCGGTGCCCCCGATGACGATGGTGGGATGCGTCTCAAGGTATTCCTTCATGTGGATGCCCACACGGTAGCCGACGTTGTCGCGCACCCAAATCTTGCCGCCGCGCATCGAATGGCCGGTCACGTCGCCCGCGCTGCCGTGGATAATGATCTCGCCGCCGTTCATCGTGTTGCCGCAGCCGTCCTGCGCGTTGCCATGCACGATGATGCGCGGCCCATCCATAAACGCGGCCAGGTCGTTGCCCGGCGTGCCGTGAATGTCAATTTGCACAGCCCGATGCAGATCGGTTCCCAGATACCGCTGGCCGTAAACGTTGTCCAAATCAATGTGAGTCACGCGCGCGTCCGTAACGACTTCCCGCAGCCGCGCATTTAACTCGCGGTAATGCAATCCATTGGCGTCAATGCGTAATGCTGACATAAACGATTCCCCCTTGAAGATACAGGATGCAAGAGGCCGGACACAAGAATCATAGGTCTTGCGTCTTGCTTCTTGCCTCCTCTTTCAGCCGTCCGATGACTGGCTCGCCGCCCACGGGCGTCCAAACGCGCTCCAACGCCGGGTTGATCAGCCGGATGGAAGCTTCTTCCGACGAAATGTACAGACGGTCGCCGGCGGTCGCCGCCACCAGCGGGCGCAGGCGCAGCCGGTCGGCCAGGCCGATCATCTCTCCTTCTCGCGCCACAATGATGGTGAACGGCCCGGTGAACAACAGTTTGCTGTACACCTGCCGCAACGTCCGATAGAGCGCCTGCTCTTCGTCCGGCATCCGCGCGATCTCTTCCCACAACGGCGCGGCCATCACCTTGACCGCCACCTCGACCGGCAATTTGTGCCGCCGCATCAGAAAGTCGGAGGCGTAGGTCATTGCCTCCGTGTCGGTCGTCATCGTGCAGTGATAGCCGTGCATCTCCAGGAAGCGGCGATTCGCGCCGTAGGACGAAATCTCACCGTTGTGAACCACCGTCCAATCCAGCAGGCCGAAAGGATGCGCGCCGCCCCACCAGCCAGGCGTGTTCGTCGGGAAGCGATTGTGCGCCGTCCACAGATAGCCGGAGTAGGAGGCCACGTCAAAATACTCCGCGATCTGATCCGGGAAGCCAACGCCCTTGAAAACGCCCAGGTTTTTGCCACTGCTGTAGATGTACGCCCCCAACCCGGCGATGTTGATCGCCATCACTTTGGCGATGATGAACTCAGCTTCATCGTAAAGATGGCGGTCGGGAGCCGCTTCATTCACTTGGAGGAAATAGCGCCGGATAAGCGGCGCGTTGTAGAGGCCGGCGATGGGCTTGTGCGGCACTTCTTCATCGTGGACCAGGAGGAAATCCGGTTTCAGCCGCTCCTCCACCGCAGCACGCGCGGCGGGATCGGTGAACATCACGTGGAAAGCATAGCAGTCGGCGTAATCGGGATAGCAGCCGTAGACGGCGTAGCCCGACCCCAGGCCATTGCCGCGCTCCTCCATGTTGGAGATCGCCTTGACCACGTCGTGACCGGAAAACGCCTTGCCGGTCACATCCATCATCCCAAACAACCCGCAGGCGTCAAAGACTTTATCGTCGCCATAAGGATTTTCGTGAGAAAAACCGTTCATTAGACCTCCACACTCGTTCCCACTACCAGATGTTTGCGGTAGTCTTTGGGGAGTGAAATCAAGCCGAAGTTGCCGGACAGCAAGTGGCTCTGGAACGAGCTGACGTCAACTTGATCCCGAATCAGCCCGGTGTAGATGCCGGCGCGGTCAATATCGCCCACGAAGATGATGCCGACCAGCCGTTGATCGCGCAACACCAGCTTCTTGTAAGTCGGGGCAGTGCGGTCGTAACGCTCCATAATCTCGTAGCCGCCTTCGCCCTCATTGGGATCGGTCAGACCGACCGAGATCGTGGGCACGCCGCACACCTCGATGGAATTCATCACCAGATGCGCGTCGTAGCGCATCTCGACGCCGGCCATGCCGTGCCCGGCGACGTAGCCCTGCCGGTAAGCGTTGGGCCAGATGGCGATGGGGCGGGTGACGCCGGCCAGGAAGTCGTAGGTTTCCGTGCAATCGCCGGCAGCGTACACGTCTGGAGCGGTCGTGCGCATGAATTCGTCCACGCAGATGCCGCGCTCGATGCGGATGCCGGAATCCGACGGGATCAAGGACGTGTTGGCCCGCACGCCGATGGCGAACACCACCATATCGGCGTCCACGCGCTCGCCGTCGCGCAGCGCCACGTGATCCACGTGCCCGTTGTGTCCGAGGATTTCTTCCACCGTGTTGTTCAGTCGCACCTCGACGCCCTCGCGGCGGAGCAGTCCCTCCGCCAGCTTGGACGCCGTGCGATCAAACGTAGCGCTGAGGACGCGGTCAGATAGCTCCACCATCGTCACCCGGATGCCGCGTGGCAGCAGCGCCTCCGTCGTCTTCAGCCCGATGAGGCCCGCGCCCAACACCACTGCCGACTTCACCTGCCGTGTCTCGATGTAATGCGCGATGCGGGTCGCGTCGTCCCAGGTGGTGAAGGTGAAGGTGCCTTCCAAGCCACTGCCGGGGAGCGGGGGCATGAACGGCTTGCCGCCGGTGGCGATCAGCAGCCGGTCGTAGCCCAACGTTCCACCGCCCTGCAACACCAGTCGCTTGTGCTCCGGTTCCACCCGCGCCACTTCGACGCCCAGCATCGTCTGAACGTTCAGCTTGTCATAAAAATCGCGCGGGCGATAATCCATGCGCGACACATCCACCAGCCCGCCCAGCAAATAAGAGATCAGCGGGCGCGAGTAAACGTGATGCAATTCGTTGGATAAAACGGTGATGGGATTGTCCAGATCGTAGCGCCGGATCGCCTCAATCGCGCCCACCGCCGCCGCCGAATTACCGATGATAACGTATCTCACTGTTGCATCTCCTTTAGAAATTCAACCTTGTTTCACGCAAAGGCGCAAAGGCGCAAAGAATGAAACCCTAGCGACTTGGCGACTTAGCGTGAGACGCCTCTTCTTCTACCAGAGTCAACGCCCCGTTGGGACAGTGCGCCACGCAGGCCGGGGTCTTCTCCGTGTAGCAGAAATCGCACTTGGACGCAGCCTTGTTGCCCACCAGGTTGCGCTGGATGGCCCCAAACGGGCACACCATCACGCACATCCAGCAGCCCACGCAGCGATCTTCGTCGCACAGGATCGCGCCGGTGGCCTCGTCGCGGTGCATCGCGCCGGTCATACACGCCTGGACGCACTGCGCGTCCTCACAATGGCGGCACTGCATCGCAAACGACAGCGGCCCTTCTTCTTCCACCAACAGCCGCGCCATCGCGCGCGGCGCTTCCTCCCGGAAGGCCTTGATGATTTTCTTGGATTGTGAATGTTGCACCATACAGTTGATCTCACACAACCGGCAGCCGATGCAGTATTCTTCGTTAACGTGAATGTGTTTCATAAGTTTTCTCCATGCGAAAAAGCAAGAGAGCGAATTACGAATAGCGAATAGCGAATTACGAACAACGACTTCATAATCCGTAATTCGTAATTCGTTATTCTTTTACGCCCACCCGGCCACTTTGACGCCCAGCGCGTCCAGTTCGGTCGCGTTCAGGCCGACGCCGCGCAGATGATCGCGGTTGCCGCGCAGGCTCTCAATCGCGTTGATGCCCATCCCGCCCAACATCTCCTTGATCTCCATAGACCAGGCCCGGATCAGGTTGTTCAGGCGCAGATAACCGAGGTTGGGGTTCAGCCGCTTGGTCAGGTACGGGTCTTGCGTGGCGATGCCCCAGTTGCACTTGCCGGTGTAACACTTCTGGCACAGGTGACAGCCCAGCGCCACCAGCGCCGCCGTCCCGATGTAGACCGCGTCCGCCCCCAGCGCGATGATCTTCACCACGTCGCCGCTGTTACGGATGGAGCCGGCGGCAATCAGCGAAATCTGGTTGCGGATGCCCTCCTCGCGCAGACGGCTATCAATGGCCGCAATCGCCAGCTCAATCGGAATTCCCACGTTGTTGCGGATGACAGTCGGCGCCGCGCCGGTGCCGCCGCGCAGCCCATCCACGGCGATGTAGTCGGCGCCGGCCCGCGCGATCCCGCTGGCAATCGGCACGATGTGATGGACGGCGGCCACTTTGACGCCCACGGGCTTCTGGTAATCGGTGGCCTCTTTGAGCGCGAAGATAAGCTGGCGCAAATCTTCGATGGAGTAAATATCGTGGTGCGGCGCGGGCGACAGGGCATCCGTCCCCTCAGGGATCATTCGCGTTGCGGAAATTTCCGCCGTCACCTTCTCGCCCGGCAGGTGCCCGCCGATGCCCGGCTTGGCGCCCTGGCCGATCTTGATTTCCAGCGCGGCAGCCGTTTTGAGGTATTCGGAATGGACACCAAAGCGTCCCGACGCGACCTGCGCGATGGTGTAAGGCCCATACTGGTAGAGGCTCGGATGCAGCCCGCCCTCGCCGGTGTTGTAAAGGATGCCGGACGCTTCGGCGGCGCGCGCGAGGGATTGGCAGGCGTTGTAGCTGATGGAGCCGTAGGACATCGCCGAGAACATAATGGGCGTCTCCAGCTTCAGTTGCGGCCCGATCTGCGTCTGCAACTCCACGCCATTTGCCCCCAGCGTCACCTCCACCCGATCCGGCTTGCGCCCGATATAGGTGCGCAGCTCCATTGGCTCGCGTAGCGGGTCAATCGAGGGATTCGTCACCTGCGAGGCGTTGAGCAGCAGGTGGTCAAAGTAGATGGGGTAGGGTTGATCGCAGCCCATGCCGGTCAGCAGGATGCCGCCGGTTTCCGCTTGCTTGTAAATACCGTTGATGCGATCCGCGCTCCAATTGGCATTGGCGCGGAAGTCGCGCGGGGTGCGGCGGATGGTTAGCGCGTGGGTGGGGCACAGTGTCATACAGCGGTGGCAGCCGACGCAGGCCGCCTCGTCGCTGGACACCCAGTCATCGTCCGTATCGTAAACGTGGACATCGTTGGCGCATTGGCGCACGCAGACCTGGCACGCAATACAGCGTTCCCGGTCGCGTTCGACGCGAAATTCCGGCGTCAGCATGGATAGGTTCATAGTCTGTATGGCCGCGCCATCCCCTGGCGCGGCCGGCCTCCTTCCCTATGGTCTTAGTGATCGGAAATCAGAAATGAGTGATCGGAAATCAGAAATCGGTGGTGCTACCCGGAAACCAGTTTCCTACTTCCTATTTCCTATTTCCTGTTTCCTACTTCGCTTCTCGCCTGCTGCCCTCAGCCCCCTGCGGCTTGCAAGCGATTCTCCAGGATACCGAAATGATCGATCAGGATTTGCCGGCTTGATTGGGTCTGACCGGCGCGCAGGGCCGCGACGATTTGCCGGTGGTAATCCCACATTTCGGCGTAGTAGCTCAGTTCAAAGTAGCGGTGCAGCTCCACAGCCTCGTAGGCGTCCCAGTAAGCCTGCAACAGCCCCACCACGAAGGGATTCTCCAGCCGGGAAAAGATCGCCAGATGAAAATCCCGGTGCTCCCGGTGCGGAATCTCAATGGGGTTGCTGTTGAGCTTGCTCTCGGCGCGCGCGACGATCTGTTCCAGCCGCGCGAAGTCGGCGGAGGTAAGCGCGCCGGTGGCTTGCTCCCAGAACACGACTTCCAATTGCGCCCGCACCCGGTAGAAGCGGTCGAAGTTGCGCTTGTCGCAGGCGATGCCGTACAGCACCGCCGGGCGGATCGCTGTGTAGAAATCAAATGGCTGCACATAAGTGCCGTCGCCGGGCCGCATCTCGATGACACCATACGCCTGCGCCGCCAGTAGTTCCTCGCGCAGCTTGCCCTTGCTGACGCCCAGCGCGTCCGCCAATTCTCCCATCGGGGGGAGTTTCGCCGGCTCTTCGCCATCACACACCAGGTTTTCTTTAAGGATGTACTCAAAGATGGTATGTGAAAGGATGTTATGGGTCACAGTTCATCCTCCGTTTTGTATCTATCCAATAGATTGATAAATTAGAAAGATTGTATAGATTGTATCTTTAGAACGGAATTTGTCAAATGTCATACCACAGAGGTGAGTTTTGTCAGGGGGATTTTACCGCAGAGATCGCCGAGGCCGCAGAGATTCTATGCTTTCTCAGCGATCTCTGCGGCCTCGGCGGTGAACCAGAGAGGGATTATTCGACTTTTCCCCATTGCAAGACGCGCCGCGCTTCCTTCAACGTGGCTTTGTAGCGGGCTTCCAATCCGGGATTGACCCGGCCCAACCCGGCGACGACAGCTTCCGCCCAGTTCACATAGGCGACCAAACGCGCGTGGGGCCAGTCGGCCGGCGGGTTGTGGATGACATCGGTAACATTGTCAATCTTGTCTGCCAGCTTGATGAGCTTGGCTTTGGGCGAGAGGTGCGGCGCGTGATCGATCTGCAACTGCTTGCGCACCTCTTTGGGCAGCGATTTGTCGTCGGTGACTTCCTGCACCAGCCCCATGACCTCCGCGCCAAAGTGTTTCTCCAATTCGGCGGACGTTGTGGGCGTGTCTTCGAGGATGTCGTGCAGCACGGCGGCGATCAGGGTAGGAATGTCGCGCACACCTCCCGATTGCCACAGGATAGTGGCGACGTGAATGAGATGGTTGATGTAAGGCGGCGCATTCGCACCTTTACGCCGTTGATTTTGATGCTTTTCCGCCGCAAAATGCAGCGCGTGAAGCAAAGTCCCCAGATCATCTTCATCAAAGACCATATTCACTCCCCCTTTCCTAACTCCTAACTCCTAACTCGCTACTCTGTTTCGCAACTCCACAATCTCCGCCTCAGTCAACAACTCCTCCGGGCGCGGCACGGTGGAGCCGAGGAAACGCACGCGCAGCTCGCGGGTGGTGAGCCACTCGTCGCCAGGCCGCATCGTCGTGCGCGGATGCGGCATCACGTCGTCTGGCAGTACGTCTTCAGCGACAACGTAGAGATAACCCGGCTGCGCGCCATTATGCCGGATGCGCCCGTCGTCCTCAATAGAGACAATGGGCGGTTTATGAGAAAACACGCGCGCCAGCTCGCGCTGCTGCGTGATGGTGCTGCCCGCGCGGATGGTGCGCAATTCAAAGGGCGAGCCGTGATACCAGGGTTGAATCGGATCAAAGTCCATAACGATGCCTCTCATCGGAAATCAAAATGGCTAATATAGAGATAGCACACTTAGAGATTTGTGTCAAACTTTGCCGGTTGCATTCGAAATGACCTGCTATACAATAACAATGAATATGTAGCACCTCAGTCTTTTTCTCTGCCGTTTGCATTTTTTGATATGGCAAAAACAGTCGGTTAAGTTCTGTTCAGTTTGTATCTATATGAGAGGAGACCCTTATGCGTCACAAAATTTGTATCTTCACACTGGCCCTGATTTTGGCAAGCGCGTTATTCGCACTTTGCCAAGCATTTATCGCGCCTGTTCAGGCTACCGGAAATGCCCCCTTCCCTCTTGTCGAGGCCTCTGAGCCGGCCCGCCTCAACGCCTCAAATCTATGGGATTTGAAACTCAATGAAAATACGCCCTTACAATACCAACCGAGAGATGGCAACGAAGTGCGCGCCATCTTCCAGGTGGCCGCCCCCCACGTGCGCATAGATACCTGGCTGGAGAGCGGTAACATCGGCGCGGGGAGCAACGCCGTCCTCTATGTGCAATACCGCAATCTGGGCGACGCCCCCGCCACAGATGTCGTCATCACCGACACGCTGCAAGGGATGACCTATTTGGGCGACACGTCCGGCTTCCCCCACACGGGCAGCGGAGGGCAGGTGGTATGGGAGCTAGGAACCGTCGCGCCGGGCACAGACACCTACTTCCACGTCTTCGTGCAAATACAGGCCGCCGCCGGCGAGCAGGTCTCCCACACCGTGGAGATTGCCACCAGCCATCCCTACGATCAAGGCGCCGCGTGGGAAAAGTGGGATGAGTGGTCAGATGAGGTGCAGGCCAACGACACCCGCATCAGTGTGGGCAAGGGCGCGTGGACGAGCGACCCGGCTGCCGGGTACAACCTGGTCTTCTACTTAAACGTCTGCAACAACGGCGGCACCGCCAGCGCGCAAGTCACCCTCACCGACACGCTGCACCCTTCCATGACGCTGCAAACCTGGTGGAGCAGCGCGCCAGGATGGCAGGAGGTCAGCCACGGCGCCCAAGAGTTGGTCGTCGCCAAGGAGTCTATCATGGGGTGGCGCTGCGAGACCCTCTATGTGCGCGCCCATGTGGATGCCGCGGCCCCGCTCGGCACACGGGTCTGGAATCAGGCCGACGTTTACGCCAGCAACGACCTCAGCGCCGGCGATAACCAGTCGCGGTGGCAAGGCCCCATCAGCTATCCCCACCTCAACCTGAACGTCGAGAAGGATTGGGGGTATGGACAACTCGTCCCCGGCGGCGAGTTGCACTACAACATCAACATTCACAGCAACGGCAACACCCCGGCCAGAGCCTTCCGGATCACCGAAACGTTGCCGGTGAGCACCACCTTCCGGGGAGCATGGCTCGACGACGCCACGCCCTTCACGCCCACCGTCATCAGCGAGGGCCTGGTAATTTGGGATGTCGCCGGTCTGAGCAATGGCTACCGGCTCAACATCGAGGTGGTCCTGGATGTAGCGGCGGAGGCGCTTCCCGGCACGTTGCTGGTCAACACCGCCGAAGTCAGTTCCCTGCCCGGCGAGGATCCGCACGACGATAACCGCAGCACTTGGACGGAGACGCTCCAGGGACACGGCCCAAACCTGCGCGTGCGGAAAGAAGGCGCATGGAACAACTGGGGATCTGACACCCGCCGCGCTTCGTACTGGATCTACATCGAAAACGTGGGGGATACGATAGTCCATAACGTCAGAGTCACCGACACTTATCCGACCGGGATGTATCTGGATGGCTCCTTGATGGGCGGCTTCTGGCACGAGTGGGATTGGCGCGATCTCGGCGACCATCTCACGATGACCATGGAACTGCTGGAACCGGGTCGGGCGGTGGGGTTCAATCTCCGGTTGATTTCGGATACCTCCCCCTTGCCCCTGGGCTTGATCTTCACCAACACCCTGGAGGCCGCATTGCCGCCGGAGGATGTTAACCCGAATGACAACCAGACCCACCTCGTGCTGTTCAGCGGGCCGGATCTGTTTGTCGAAAAGACCCTGGTGGCGGGCGAAGTGCGCCCCGGCGAGCTGCTCACCTTCAGCCTGCGCTTTGGCAACGCGCAGACCGGCGGGTTGGGCTGGTGGGAAGCGCCGGGCAGATCGTGGCTGACCGACACGCTGCCGGCCGAATTGGAATTCGTCAGTGCAATCCAACGCAATTGCGGAACCCAAGGGGTATGGTGCGAAAACCTCCCGGTCATCCATGGCAATCAACTGGTCTGGGACCTCTGGCGCTTCCAGGTCTACGACACCAATGAGTTGTATGTGACTGTCCGCGTCACCGACACCGTCACCGGGCGAGATAGCTTCGTCAACACGGTGGAAATCACCTGCCAGCAGCCCATCACGGAGCCAACCAAAGCCAATAACATGGATAATCTCTGGCTGGGAGTGGCCCTGCCCTACTTTGAGGTGGGCAAAACATACACAACCACCGCCGTAGCCGGCACGCCCATCACTTACACCCTGATCATCACGAACAGCGGACATATCAGCGGCACCGGCGTCATCTTCAGCGACACCCTCCCCGTCGGACTGACAGGCGTGCAGGGCACCCTGCAATTCGACGCCATACGGTGGTTCATCAGCAGTATCGAGGCCGGCAGCCGCATGTCCGGCGCCTTCAGCGGTATCCTACCATGCACGGGCGTCGTCGTCAATGACGATTACCGCGTGGTAGCAAGCGATCAGGGTGTGACAAGCGCCCCAGGCGCGCCGGTAACAATGACTGTCGCGGCGCCCTCGCTGGCAGCGCACATCACACAGAGCGCTCCGAACGGCATTGCGGGCATCGCCCAGGTCTTCACCGGCAGCCTGACCACCAACGGGCCGGCCCCCACCCTCTGGCAATGGGATTTCGGGGATGGCGAGACCGGCTCGGGGGAGAACATCACGCACAGCTTCACCACTGATGGGGTCTTCTCCGTCACACTGCTCGTGAGCGACACGTGCGGCTATACGACAACGGCCACCAGCCTGATGACCATCACCCCGCCCATCCTGATGGCGGGCTTCGAGCAGAGCGCGGAGACCGCGATAGTCAGTACGACCCTCGCCTTTACAGACACCAGCGTCACAGACGGCGCAGCCATCACAGAATGGGCGTGGGACTTCGGTGATGAGACGACCGGCAGCGGCTCGCAGACCACCCACACCTACACCCGCGACGGGATGTTCACCGTGCGGCTCGTCGTGACCGACGCCATCGGTTACAGCGATATGACCACGCACACCGTCACCATCCTCCCGCCGACGTTGAACGCCAGCTTCACCGCCAGCCCGGCGATCAAGACAAGCGCGACTGCCACCTTCACGGATACCAGCACGACAAACGTTCCGCCCATCGTGGCGTGGGCCTGGGATTTCGGGGATGAGAGCGCGCCAGGTTCCGGGCCGGTCGTCACGCACCAGTTCACCCATGCGGGGACGTTCACCGTCACCCTGACGATTACCGACAGCCTGGGATACAGCGACGTGGCTGCGGCTCCCGTCACAGTGGAAACGGGATTCAGCTACATCTACTTACCGCTGGTAATGCGCTGAAAGTGTATGGTGGGGCGCGGAATGCCCCACACCGCGCCTCTGTGAAAAAAGTCCCCGCCGGTTTTCGACTGGCGGGGACTTTTGCGTCATTTTGCCAGCGCGCGGGCCTGCGTCACCCGCCGCCATATCGCCGGGTCGGACTGGTACATCTTCAGCGCGTCGAGCGCGGCCTCGGCGTGAACGCGGGCTTCTTCCCGGACGATATCCAGCAGATAGCCGATCGCCGCTTCCGTGCGCAGGGTGGCGATGGCGAGAAGCAGGGTGCGGCGCAACTCGGCCTCGAAGGTATTCTCCCAGGCAGCGCACAAGATGGCGAGCGCGGCTTCTTGCCGCGATTCGCCCAGGGCCAGCGCGGCGGATTCCGTCAACGCCGGGTCGCCAGTCTTGAGGAAGTCGGCGACGAAGGGCAACGCGGCGGCGTCCAGTTTGAGCAGCGCCAGAAAGCACTCGTACACCACTTCCGGCCGCTCGTCGCCGATAAGGGACTTGAAGCGCAGCAGCGGCGCACAGGCCGGGTCGCCGGCGTAGCCCAGGGCGCGCACTGCCGCAATCCGCGCGTCGGACTCCGGGTCGGCGAGCAGCCGCGCCAGCTCCAACAGCGCGTGCGGGTGATGCATCCGCACCAGGCCGAGCGCGCACGCGCCCCGCAGCGCGGCGGCGGTGTCGGCCTGACCACCCCACGTCGGCTCCATCTGCACATGGCGAACGCCGGGCAGAAAGACGCTCTCGGCGGCGCTGTCCAGGCGATAGAGCGCGTCGGCGAGAGCGCGCTTGGCGCGGCAGCCGGGGTCGGCCTTGGCCGGCTGGCCCAGCAACGCGGTGAACGCCTGCACGAGGTCGGGTTCCAGGTCGAGCAGCTCGTTTTCGCCGACGATTTCGGCGGCGGCGGCGGTGATGTGGCTGTTCTTGTTCGCCAGCGCGCGCCGCAATTGCTCGCCCGCCTCGACGGTCAAGGGGGCGGCGCGCAGAGCGTTCAGGGCCGCCAGTTGGGTTTCCAGGCTAGTGGCTTTCGGCATAGGTTGCACTCCTTGTTGTCGCAGTTTGCCGACGCGTCAAAAAGGTCAAGAGCACGCCGCCGGCCGCCAGCGCGAGGTTGAGCACAAAGGGCAGGCTGCGGTTGATCGCCGACATCTGGCCGGCGATCCAGCCAAAGGGGGAAGTGACGACGATCACGAGCAAGGTGAGGATCGCCATAATGCGCGCGCGTTCTTCAGCGTTGATGTTAATGACGATCAGCGTGTCCAGGAGGGTGGACGCCAGCGGCACGCTGCACGCTTCAAGCAGGACGGTCAACAATAACAGCCAGTAGTTCTGGGCGGGCAGACTGATGAGGATGGCATCGCTGATCAGCAAGCCCGTGAACCCCACCATCATCAGTTTGTGCGTGTCCCGGTGGCGCAGCCGGGGCATCACCAGGAAGAAAAACAGCAGCATCGTCATAGACTTGGCAAAAGGGTAGAGCGCCAGGTGGTGGGCTGGAATCATGAGCTTCTCCGTGACCAGGATGCCCCAGAACGTGCCGCTGATCGTGCGATTAATGCCGAGCATCAACATCAGCCCCAGGGTGAGCAGGGTAAGGGGCGTGCGCAGGATTTGCTTGAAGATGGCCGGGTAGTCGCGCAGAACGGCGAACAGCGGTTGGTGTTGGGTCTCCCGCATCCGCACCACCCCCTGCTGCGTCTCCGTCGCCAGGGCATTGAGGACGATGAATTTGGCGGTCATCATCACCACGGCGAGCAGATACAGTCCACGAATGGTGGGAACGAGCGAAAACTTCCCAATCAACACGCCGGTCAGCGGTGAAACGAAGGCAGCCAGCAGCCCGGCGATATACACCCAGGAATAGATATCCACCAATAACCTGGAATCGGTGTCTTCAACCAGCAGGCA
>JAKQHY010000055.1 GCA_029555965.1 Chloroflexota bacterium
GGCCTGAACTTCAGCGTCAACACCGACGATCCCGGCGCATTTCTATGCAGCATGAACTCGGAGTATCAACTTCTGGCGAACGTGTTTGGTTTCACTGAAGCCGATTTTGCGACGATGTACCAAAACACCCTGAACGCCCGCTTTCTGCCCTAAAATCAAAACTTCTATTTTTTGTCAGCAGATTTAGCGGATTAAGCAGATTTTTTAGTAGTTAACGGCATGTAATCTGCTAAATCTGCTTAATCTGCTGATAGAAAGAGGTAAGCCTAGTGTCCAATTCACAAGAAACAAAGACCGATGGAGTATGGCGCATATTGCCACTCCTCTTCTTTCTGGGTCTCGCTGCGCTGGTTATCCGCAACGCCTGGCTCTCCGACGATGCCTACATCACGTTCCGTACGGTGGACAATTTCATCCACGGCTACGGGCTGACGTGGAACGTCGCCGAGCGGGTGCAATCGTACACTCATCCGCTGTGGATGCTGCTGCTGTCGGCAGCCTACGCCGTCACCCGCGAGAGCTTCTTCACCAGTATGCTTTTGAGCATCGGTATTTCGCTGGCGACGGCGGCTTTGATCGCATGGCGGATGGCGCGCGCGCCGCTCCTGGCGTGCCTGGGCCTCGCCGTGCTGATGCTGTCGAAGGCCGCAGTGGACTACGCCACGTCCGGCCTGGAGAATCCCCTCACCCACGCGCTGCTGGTCGGGTTCCTGCTGCTCTATTTGAAAGACGATGCCTGCACGCCGCGCCGTCTGGGGTGGCTCAGCCTGATCGCGGCGCTGGGCGGAGTGAACCGGCTGGACACGTTGCTGCTCTACCTGCCCGCACTGGCTTATGCCGCGCTTCAGGTGTGGCTAGATCATTCACCGCAGAGACACAGAGAACGCAGAGTGTCGCTCTTCTCCATTCTTTATCCTGTCGTCCTGGGCTTCCTGCCGCTGATCTTGTGGGAAGTGTTTTCGCTGTTCTACTACGGCTTCCCCTTCCCCAACACGGCTTACGCCAAGCTGACCGCCGCGCTCATCACCCGCCAGGCGCTGATGGCTGAGGGGATCGCCTACCTGCACAACTCGCTGCGGGCGGACAGTATCACGTTGGCGGCGATTGGCGCAGCGCTCCTGCTGGTCTTGTTCCGGTGGGAATGGAAGAAGGCGCCGCTGGCGTTGGGGATGGCGCTGTATCTGTTCTACACCGTTTCGGTGGGCGGCGACTTTATGAGCGGGCGCTTCCTCACCGCGCCGCTATACGTCGCCGTGACGCTGCTGGTCAGCCTGAAGCCGGACGCCCTCAAGCCGCGTTATCAAGCCGCGTTGCTGCTTGTGGCGTTGATCGTCGGCGTGGGCGCGCCCTATTCCCCCGTGCGCGCCGGTGGGGAGAAGGGCGCGCCGGCCGGGACCGGCCCCGGCTGGATTCGGGGGCGCGGCATCACAGACGAGCGCGCCAATTACTACCACAACACCGGCCTGCTGCGCGCTTTCGCCGTCTCCCATCCGCTGCCCGACCACGACTGGGCGATACAAGGCCGCGCCGCCCGCGCCGCCGGGCCGCGCGTCGTTGAAAAAGGCTCGGTGGGCTTCTTCGGCTACTTCGCCGGGCCGCAGGTGCATGTGGTGGACCTGTTGGGACTCGGCGACCCGCTCATGGCGCGGCTGCCGTTGGCCGACCCGGATTGGTACATCGGCCACTTTGGGCGATTGACGCCGGCGGGGTACATAGAAACCCTGGAAACCGGCCAGAACCGCATCGCCGACCCCAACCTGGCGCACTACTACGATAAGCTGGCCTTTGTGATTCGCGGCGATCTCTTTGACCCGCAGCGGCTCGTCGAAATCTGGAAATTCAACACCGGCGCTTACGACGCCGCGCTCGACGCCTACAGCTACTTTCGAGGGACGCCCTTCATGCGCGCCTACACCGTCACCAACCCGACAGATCGCCCTTACGTCTACGCTTATCTTTGGAACAACCAGAGCGGCGCGACCTATCTGCTGGACGACGCCTCGGCGCGCGGGCGAGCGTATCGCGTTTCTTGGGAAATTACGCGAGAGGGCGTACAATATACGGGAGCGGCGGCGCAGCAGCTCTCGACCATCGGGCCGCTTTCGGACCAGGACACGCTGCACATCGGCGTCCTCTTCAGCCCCAACCCCGACATGACGGCGCAGGATATGTTCGAATATCGCTACTGGTTCCGCTTCGAGCCGGACGGCGCGCTGACGGTGGTGCTGCCCGGCAAAGGCTTCCACAACGCCGACGCGCCGCAGGGGTTCTGGGCGACGGGCGACATCCGTGATGTGATGCGGGAGCCGTGAGAGTGGAAATGGGTGATTGGAAATCGGTAATCGGTAATGGGTAATAAGAAATGCGTAAGGAGCGGGGTGTGACTGATGAATCCATCCGAAATTGAAGAAATGTTGGCCGGCGGTGAGGATAGTTTCACCGAATTTAAGCGCGACGTAACTCAGCGCAGTGACTTTGCCGGTGAAATGATCGCGTTTGCCAACACGGAAGGCGGGCGCATCCTGATTGGGGTCAACGACGACGGGCAGATCGCAGGCGTGGACAATCCGGCCAACGTCGAAGAGGCGGTGCTGAACCTCGCCCGGCAGAATTGCAATCCACCCTTGACGCCAACGATAGAACGAACAAAAACGGCTAACGGGACGGTGATGATCGTCAACGTGCCCCGCCGGGTCAGCGTGCCTCACGAAAACAACAGCGGACAATGCTTCATTCGAGTGGGGTCAAGCAAGCGGCTGGCGACGCCTCAAGAACGCGCGCGGCTGTTGCAACTGGCCGGCCTGGTTCACTACGATGAAATCCCCATCCCGCGCACCGACATTGCCAATCTGGATATGGAAGCCTTCGGTGCGTACTACCGCCGGATTTATGAATCCCCCCTGGAAACCGCCGATGTGCCGCTTCTCAAGATGTTAGAAGCGATGCGCTTTGTCGTCCCCGACCTGGATGGGCATCCCCGATTGTCGCTGGCCGGATTGGTGCTGTTTGGGCAGGCTCCAGAAGATTTTCTTTACTACGCGCGCATTTCCGCGGTCCGGTGGGCTGGCCGGGAAGCGGGAGAAGTCATCATAGACCGTCAGGAGATCACCGGGCGCTTGCCCCAACAGATCGAACACGCGGTAGCCTTTATTGAACGCAACACGCGCCTCGCCACCCACATCAACGGCGCCCAACAAAGCGATTATCCCGAATACCCCCGCGCCGCCTTACGAGAGGCGGTGGTCAACGCAGTGGCCCACCGCGATTACAGTCTGACCGGCGCGCAGAGCTTGCTGTACATTTTTGACGACCGGATCGAACTGCGCAGCCCCGGCGCCTTGCCCAACAGCGTCACCCTGGAAAACATCCGCACCCACTACAGCAAGCCGCGCAACGAAACCCTGGCGCGCGTCTTGTTCAATCTGGGGTACGTCAACACTCTCGGCTCAGGTATTCCACGGATGATCCGCTTGATGAAAGAATCCACCGGGCGCGAACCTGATTTCGAGACCGTCGGACAACAATTCTTGGTTCGCCTTTGGGGAAAGCCAATTCTCAGCTTGTAGGCGGGCGAGCGAAAATTGGAAATGGGTGATTGGAAATCAGTAATGGGTAATGAGAAATGAGTAAGGAGTAACCAGTTCCAGTTACCAGTCACTCATTTACCCATTACGCATTTCGCATTACTATTCGGAGAAACACTATGACCTTCAACGACCTTATGCCCTATTTGCCTTTGCTTATCCCACTGATCCTGATTGACCTCGGACTAAAAATCACCGCGCTGGTGGACATCCTCACCAAACAGCCGAAGCTGCGCGGGCCGAAATGGCTGTGGATTATCATCGCCGTCGGCGTCAACCTGATCGGGCCGATCATCTACTTCACGCTGGGCCGCGAGGAAGCATGAGCGACGCCGCCATCCGCTGCGAGGGGCTGACCCGTCACTATGGGGACGTCGTCGCGCTGCAAGACCTGGACTTGTCCGTGCCTTACGGCTCCGTCTTCGGCTTCCTGGGGCGCAACGGCGCCGGCAAGACGACCACGATGCGCCTGCTGGTGGGATTGGGCCATCCAACCGCCGGGCGCGCGTGGATCGCTGGGGTGGAGACGACCAACGCCGACAGCCACGCCCGCGAGAAGTTCGGCTACCTGCCGCAGGACCCGGCCTTCTACGCGTGGATGACGCCGCGCGAGTATCTGGACTACGCCGGACGGCTGTTCGGAATGCCGGACGCCGATCGCAAGGCGCGCATCGAGGAGATGCTGGAACTGGTGGGCTTGAAGGACGCCGCGCGGCGCAAAATCGGCGGATTCTCCGGCGGGATGCACCAGCGGCTGGGGATCGCGCAGGCGCTCCTGCACCGCCCCCCCGTGCTGCTGCTCGACGAGCCGACCAGCGCGCTCGACCCGGCCGGCCGCTACGAGGTGCTCGATCTGCTGGACAAACTGCGCGGCGCCGTCACCGTCTTCTTCTCCACCCACATCCTCGCCGACGTGGAGCGCATCTGCGATACCATCGCCATCATCCAGAAGGGGCGCCTGTTGCTGGTGGCCGGGCGCGACGAACTTCGGGAACGCTATCCTCTGAACACCGCTGTCCTCGAACTCGACATCGCCAGCCTTGCCGTGAGCGCAGCCGAACGGCCGCCGTGGCCGGAGAGCCTGATCCCTGCGTTACAAGCACAACCCTGGATCACCGGCGTAACGCAGGACAAAGCCGTCCTGCGCGTCGTCGTCAACGACGTAGCGCACGGCAAACAAGCCCTGCTGCCCCTCATCTTGCAACAAAACGTCATCCTCACCCGCTACGAGTGGGTGCGCCCGACGCTGGAAGAGATCTTCTTGAAGGTGAGCGCATAGATGATCATCTTTACCTATACTTTATCC
Source organism: Chloroflexota bacterium (assembly GCA_029555965.1). GTDB lineage: Bacteria > Chloroflexota > Anaerolineae > B4-G1 > SLSP01 > JAKQHY01. The sequence goes on from JAKQHY010000055.1 coordinate 4,891, forward strand.
GTCTTGTTGATGATTGCTACGCCCGTTGTCGTGGCCGTACTGCTGCGCCGCCGCTTCACCACGCCGTGGTTCCTGTTCCTCGTCGGCTCGGCGACGTTTATCGGGTCGCAAATCGTCCACATCCCCCTGAACGAATGGCTGGCGGACATTGAGCTGCTGCCGGCGACCGGATCGCTGACCGGCCCCCCGCTCTGGCGGACATCGCTCATCCTGGGGCTGACGGCCGGCCTGTGCGAAGAACTGGCGCGCACCGTAGGCTACGCGCTGCTGCGCCGCTTCCGCCGCTTCGAGCATGGCGTGATGCTCGGTGTGGGGCACGGCGGCATTGAGGCGATGGTCTTCGGCGCGGTGCAGACGGCAGCGATGATCACGTCGCTGCTGGCGCTGCAAAGCACAGACCTGACGACGCTCAACCTCGCCGCCGACCAGATGGTCGCGTTGACCCAACAACTGGAGCGCCTCAACAGCTCGCCCCTGTGGGCCGCGCTCCCCTGGCTGGAACGCTGTCTTGCTATGACCATTCACGTGATGTTATCGGTGCTGGTCTGGCAGGCGTTCGCGCAGCGCAAAGCCTGGTACGTCCCGCTGGCGATTGTGTACCACGCCGCGTTTGACGCCATCGCCGTCTACGTGGGGCAGCAGACCGAGTCGGTGCTCATCCTCTACGGCGTCGAGCTGCTCATTCTGGCGCCGGGTCTGATCTGGCTCTGGCGGGTCTGGCAGAAAGAGGCCGGGCCGCGTCCCGTCACTTCCTCGCTGCGCGCCGAATGGCGCAGCTTCGCCGCCGCCACACGCAAGGAGCTGTTGCAACAATGGCGCACCAAGCGGGTCATCGTAGTCGCCGCTGTCTTTGCCTTCATCGGTCTGGCCTCGCCGCTCTTCGCCAAGTTCACGCCGGAGATCATCCGCGCGGTTCCCGGCGCGGAACAATTCGCCGACCTGATCCCCGAACCGAGTGTAGCGGACGTGATGACGCAATATGTGAAAAACTTGACGCAGTTCGGTTTTATGATCGCCGTGCTGTTAGGCATGGGTGCAATCGCAGGGGAAAAGGAGAAGGGCACGGCGGCGCTCATCTTGTGCAAGCCGATGCCGCGCTGGGCCTTCGTGTGCAGCAAGTTCGTCGCCCAAACCCTGCTCTACATCGCCGGATTCTTCATCGCCACGCTCTGCACGCTCTACTACACGTGGTTCTTGTTTGGCCCGGTGGACGTGGGCGCGTTCTTTTTCAGCAATCTGCTGCTCCTGGCGTGGTTTATGACCTACGTGGCCGTGACGTTGACCGGCAGCACGCTGACAAAATCGGTGGGCGCAGCGGCGGGCGTAGGACTCGGCGGCGCCGTCCTGCTGATGCTGGCGGGCAATCTGCCGATGTTCGGCCCGCTGATGCCCGGCGCGCTGGTCGCCTGGGCCAGCCAATTGGGGTTGGGGACGTCATCTGACCCGGTGACGGCCAATGGCGGCGCGGTGGCGATGGCGTTGGTGATTGTGGTAATGTGTGTCCTCGGCGCGATTGCGGCGTTTGAACGGCAGGAGTTGTGATACCTCAACGGATTGAACGGATTTCAACGGATTCCGAATCCCCCTTATCTTGACCGGTGGTGTCGCCTGTAGTATCATTAATACAAGGACGCAATGAGCAAAATAGAAAAGTTACGGAAACAAATTGAGGAAGGCCCCAAGCACGTTCGCTTTGAAGACCTGGATCGGCTTTTACAGGCTTGTGGGTTTGAGGTACGCCAATCGGGTCATGGAAGCAGTCATTACTTTTACAGCAAGGGTCGCGTCAAACTCTCAATTCCCCGACGACGCCCGCACCTGCTTCCGATTTATGTACGGCTGGCATTGGAAGCCATTGATCTGGCCGAACAACAGGAGGAAGAGGCAGCATGAGTGAGAAGAATTTGGACTATTATTTAAGTCTACCCTATCGAATTGAAATTTACCCTGACGATGGCGGTTATACAGCCGCCATCCCCGATTTGCCGGGCTGTATCACATGCGGTGAAACGCTGGCAGAAGCCCTCGAATTGATCGAAGACGCCAAGGCTGGATGGCTGGAATTAGCGTTGGCCGATGGAGACCCGATTCCAGAGCCTTTGCCGGCAGAGGCAGTTTCTCGTCGCCCCACTTACAGTGGCAAATTTACCGTGCGCCTGCCCAAAAGCCTGCACCAACGTCTGGCCGAACGTGCGCGCGATGAAGGGGTCAGCCTCAATCAATTCGTCAATGTGGCATTGACCCAGGCCATCACCGGCCAACAATACACGCGCTCATTGTGACTGCCAGAGAGATGACCCAACAGGGGCGTAGAACCTATGGTCGAGAATAGAAGGCAATTTGTAAATCGCGCCTACCTTCTGGTTTTGATCCTGCTCCTTACAGCGTGCAGTGCGTTGTCCCCAGTGGCCCCCCCCCCCACGCCGACGCCGGACGTCACCGTCTGCGCGAGCGGCTGCGACTTCACCACGCTCCAGGCGGCGATTGACGCGGAAAGCACGGCGTCCGGCGACGTGATCGCCGTGCAGGAGGCTGTGCATACCGAAGCCGCCATCGTCATCCACAAGAGCGTCACCATCCAGGGTAATGGCGCAGACGCGACCATCGTGCAGGCCGATCCGCAGCCCGAAACGGCCACCGAGCGGGTGTTCAGCATCCCCGACGGCGTCACCGTGACCCTGCGCGCGCTCACGATCCGCCACGGCAATCCGCACACGACGCCGGAATCGGGCGGCGGCGTCCGCAATGAGGGGACGTTGACTGTGGAAAACTGCCTGATCACAGCCAACAGCGGCAGCGCGGGCGGCGGCATCCACAACGGCGGGACGCTCACCGCGATTAACACGACCATCAGTCACAACCTCGCGCGCGGCGGCGCCGATGCTCAATACGAATGTAACACCGGCGGCGGCATCAAGGATATGGAAGGCCTCGTCACACTGCGTAACAGCACGGTGAGCGACAATAGAGCGGAAGGCAAAGGCGGCGGCATTCACGTCGCGTGTAAGGGGATTTTGGTGCTGGAAAACACCGTCATCCGCGCCAACAGCACCCTCGACGACGGCGGCGGGGTATACATTGACGGGGTGGGATATTTCACCCGCGCCACCCTCAGCGCCAACGTTGCCAAAACTGGTGGGGGCGTCTACCTGAGTGGATCGGGGGAACGCAACCTGATTCGCGGGCAGTTGAACTACACGGCCACCCTCATCGCCGCCAACACTGCGCAGATGGAGAAATACGGCGTGGCTGACTGTATGTTCGGCGATCACGCCAGCCTCGGCGCCAACGTCAACAACTGGGTGGGCGATGGCACATGCTCACCGGCGCACACCGGCGCGCCAACCGCAGTCCCCCGCGACATTGGCGCAAGGGGTGATTAAAAATTGGAAATTAGAAATGAGTAATCTGTAATGCGTGACAAGTTTCTGATTACCAGTTTCCAGTTACCCATTTCTCATGACTCATTTCCCATACCATCAAGGAGGTAACTATGACATCATTCAACGGGTTAGGCTTACACTTGGGCAACCTTTCCCGCCTCTCCAACGCGCAAACCCGTTCCATCAGCCCGGAAAACTTCACGGGCGATAAGGGCAAAGCGGGGATGGCGACGGAGGGCACGGGGATGCACTGCGCCCGCGATCTGGGGCAGGGCTGGAAGATTTCGCCGTCGGTGCGCATCCAGCCGGGGCAAACGTTCACGCTGGCCGACATTGACGGGCCGGGCGCACTCCAGCAGATCTGGATGACGCCGACGGGCCTGTGGCGCTACACGATCCTGCGCTTCTACTGGGACGACCAGGAACAGCCTTCAGTGGAATGTCCGGTAGGCGACTTCTTCGGGATGGGCTGGGGGCCGGGCGCGCAACTGTCGTCGCTGCCGGTGTGCGTGAATCCGGGCAGCGCGTTCAACTGCTACTGGGAGATGCCCTTCCGCCAGCACTGCCGCATCACCGCCGAGAACATCGCCGACGAGCCGATGACGCTGTACTACCAGATCAACTACACGCTGACCGACGTGCCCGAAGACGCCGCGTACTTCCACGCGCAGTTCCGCCGCACCAACCCGCTGCCGTACAAAGACGTGTATACGATTCTGGATGGCGTGCGCGGACAAGGACATTACGTCGGCACGTATCTGGCGTGGGGCGTCAACAACGTCGGCTGGTGGGGCGAGGGCGAGATCAAGTTCTTTATGGACGGCGATGGCGAGTTCCCCACGATCTGCGGCACCGGCACAGAGGATTACTTCTGCGGCTCGTACAACTTCGAGAGCCAGGTAACGCATCAGTACCAGGAATTCAGCACACCCTACTCCGGCCTGCACCAGGTCATCAAACCGGATGGCATCTACCGCTCGCAGCAGCGCTTCGGGATGTACCGCTGGCATCTGATGGACCCGATTCGCTTCCGGCAGGATTTGCGCGTGACCATCCAGGCGCTTGGCTGGCGCAGCTACGGGCGCTATCTGCCCCTGCAAGATGACATCGCCTCGGTGGCGTACTGGTATCAGACGTTGCCGACGGCGCCATTCCCTACCCTACCGGATCGGGATGGGCTAGAGGTAATCTGAACTTAGCTCACCCTAAAACATTTTTCATCAGCAGATTTAGCAGATTAAGCAGATTGTAATAAATAATCTGCTTAATCTGCTGACAGAAAAAGAGATAGTGACAGGCATACGACAAACTATGAACAAACTGTTGAACCTACGCATCGGCTGGAGTCTTGTCCTCTATATCCTGGCGGACATCTTTTGTGTGGGGATGGGGATGGGCGTGCCATTCTTCTGCATCTTGCTGGGCCTACCGCTGGGATGGATGATCACGCAGCGGATCATGCTCACGGAGACGGACTTGCGGGCGACGCTCCGCAAGTCGCTGGTCTACGCGGCAGCGACCTCGGCTATCACCCTCGGCCTCATGGCCGTCCTCTGGGGGCCGGCGGCGCGGATGCTGTTCGATCCCGCCGCCGATCTTGCCAACTTCGGGATGCCGCTCCTCCTCTTTGAGCCTACCGCCAGCTTCATCGGCTGGCTGGTATTGATGATTTTCATCTCGCCCTTCCTGCAATTTCTGATGACGCTCTTTGGGGTATATTTGACAGGGTGTGGTTTCCCCATCATCCAGCTAAAAAAGAGGGAATAAAATGACTGCCATTCTCGATCAACTCTCATCCCGCAGCGGCGACCGCTCGGAGGCTGCAAACCTGACCGTTGTGGCGCAGTGCCGTGCCGACCCCACGCTTGTGGCGAACGTGGCCGCCGGACTGGCGGACAAAGACGCCGCGGTGGTCGGCGATTGCGCGGAGGTGCTCACCCATCTCGCCGAAGAGCATCCCGACTGGGTGTCACCCCACGCCCCGGCGCTCGCGGCGCTGCTGGCGCACAAGAAGACGCGCGTCCGCTGGGAGGCCATGCACGCGCTGGCCTTTGTCGCGGGCAGCGTGCCGGACGTGATCGCAGACCTGCTGCCGCGCCTGCGGTGCATCATCCAGGAAGACGCCAGCATCATCGTCCGGGATTATGCGGTTGACGCCTTGAGCAATTACGCCAGCGTCAACGCGCAAACAGCAGCGGAAGTGTATCCCCTGTTACAAGAGTCCCTGGTCGCATGGGAGGGTCGCCACGCCGGACACGCGCTGCCGGGATTGGTACACGTGGCAGTCCACCTCCCAGAACGTCGAGCCGACATCCAGGTCGCCATCCAACCTTGCCTGGAACACCCGCGCGCCGCCATCCGCAAAGCGGCCAAAGCTGCGCTGAAAGCCATTAACAATCCATGAAACGTCTAATGACGTTTGACGTTTGACGCATCCAAAATCCACAGACCAAAGGAGCAGTGTATGGCAGACAAAGTACGCATCGGCATTATCGGCGTTGGACAGATCGGCAAGAGCCATCTGCGTAATTACAAGAACATCCCTGACGCGGAGTTAGTGGCGGCGGCGGACATCAATGCGGCGGAACTGGGCCGCGTGGCGGCGGAGTTCGGCATCCCCCACACCTATACGGACTTCCGCGAGCTGCTCAAGCGCGACGACCTGGCAGCGGTGGACGTGTGCCTGCACAACAACTTCCACATGCCCGTCACCGTCGCCGTGCTGGAAGCGGGGAAGCACGCCTACTGCGAGAAGCCCATCGCGGGCGCATACACCGATGGCGCGAAGATGGTGCAGGCGGCCAAAGACACCGGGCAAATGCTGCACATCCAACTCAGCACGCTGTACAGCAAAGAGACGAAGGCCGCGCAGTATCTCATCGAGCACGGCGCGCTCGGCAAGATTTACCACGCGCGCTCCACGGGCTTCCGCCGGCGTGGGCGGCCCTACGTGGACGGCTACGGCACGCCGGCCTTCGTCCAGAAACACAACTCCGGCGGCGGCGCGTTCTACGATATGGGCGTCTACCACATCGCCAACATCCTCTACCTGCTCGGCAATCCCAAAGTGCTGCGACTCACCGGCAAGACCTACCAGGAAACGCCCATTGACCCGCGCCGGTTGGAGATCAGCCATTACAACGTCGAAGAGCTGGGGATGGGCTTCGTGCGGCTGGAGAACAACATCGCGCTGGACATCATCGAGTCATGGGCCATCCATCTGGACGGGTTCGAGGGATCGTACATCGTCGGCTCAGAGGGCGGCATCAGGTTGGAGCCGTTCGGCTACTACCACGCCATCGGCGACGTGGCGCTCAACAGCGCCGCCGACCTGGGGCAGTTCGACTACCGCCAGCACAACGTCCACGAGATCGGCGACGTGTATGACAGCTCGCAGCATCACTGGATCGCCGCGCTGCAAGGCCGCGTCCCGCTCCTCCCCACCGCCGAGGTCGCGCTGAACACCATGCTCATCTCCGAAGGCATCTACCTCTCCGAGAAGCTGGGCCGCGAGGTGACGGCGGAGGAGATTGCGGAGATGTCGGAGTCAACGGCGGTAAAGGTGTAGGTAGACGGTAGACGGTAGACGGTAGACAGGGAGGATGTCTGCCGTCTTTTTCATCAAAAGGAGTCAAAGGGAGCTAGTGGACTATGAGCAACAGAAAACAAACCCAGGGCGCATGTGGCTTTTGTGGTCGCATGATGACCAAAAGCGGGCTGAGCAAACACCTGAAAACCTGCGTCAAACGGCAGGAAGCCATTCAAGCGGCAGCGTCCCAGGCAGCAAGCCAACCTCCCATCCGCCTCTATCATTTGCAAGTCCAGGACCGTGCGTCGTCCGATTTCTGGTTGCACCTCGAAATGAAAGGCACGGCCACGTTGAAAGACTTGGATCGCTATCTGCGCGCCATCTGGCTGGAATGTTGCGGGCACCTCAGCCAGTTCTCGGTGGGCGGGTGGAGCGGCGATCAAATTCCGATGAGCCGCAAAATTGAGCAGGTGTTCCTGGTCGGCACAGAGTTGACGCACATCTATGATTTCGGCACCTCCTCCATCACTCTGGTCAAGGCCGTGGACGTCAGACAGGGTCAGCCGCTATCCAGACATCCAATTTATCTGATGGCGCGCAACCAAATGCCGGAAGCCATCTGTGCGGAGTGCGATCAGCCGGCCACCCATTGGTGTCCAGAATGTTTGATCGAAGAGGGCCAATGGGTCACCTTCTGTGAAACCCATGCCGCAGAACACCCGCATGAGGATTATGGCGAAGCGATGCCCCTGGTGAACTCGCCGCGCGTGGGGATGTGCGGGTACGATGGCCCGGCGAAACCGCCCTATTGAGGTTGAGGGAAGATAGGACGAAAGCCGGTAGACAGGGGGATGTCTACCGGCTTTTGTTTGGCAGTTTCAAAGCGGGGCTATTTATTGCCGCAGCACCAGCGGCAGATAACCGTAAGTATATGTGCTATTCCTATGCGCGATTAATTTGCGCATTAATCTCATCGCGTGTCGCCAAGCTTTGTTTGACGGGCAAAACCACGTGGAATTTGCTGCCGGGGCAACGTTGTTCGTCGTGGCCCTCACTCTCTACCCAGATACGCCCGCCATGCGCCTCGACGATGCCGCGCGCGATGGACAGGCCCAGGCCCGCGCCGCCGCCTTTGAATTTGGTCTTGCCGGAGGAGTGAAAAGCCACCGGCCCGGTCTGGTAGAATTTGGTGAAGATCAGTTCCTGGACTTTGGGGTCCACGCCAATGCCGGTGTCGCTGACCACAATTTCCACAAAACTGGCGGAAGGATCAGCATCGGTGGCCGGCCAGGATTGGCCGGAGACCATGATGGCGCCGCCATCGGGCGTATATTTGATGGCGTTGTAGAGCAAGTTGCTGAACAGTTTAGTCAAGGCCTCGAAATCCCCAAAAATCTCTGGCAAATCGTGTAAGGTGGGATCAAGCGTCAATGTCAAATGCCGTCCCGCCAGCGCCATTGTCAGACTATCGCCCAGCGCCCGCAACAAATCCTGTAACAACAACCAGATTGGCTTAAGTTCCAGGGTATCGCTGTCAATACGAACTACATCCAGCATCCGATTGACGATCTCGTGCATGCGCTCCGCCCCATTGGCAATGCCTTCCACCTGCATGCGCGTGCCGGCGTCCTCAGCCAACACCGGCTCGCGGAGCAAAATCTGGCTGAAGCCCTTGACCAACGACAAGGGAGTGCGCAGTTCATGCGAGATGATCTGGATGAAGGCGGATTTGTTCCGATCCAACATCTCCAGTTGGAGGTAGGCTTGTTCCAGTTCGGATGTGCGCGCGCGCACCCGATCCTCAAGCTCGGCGTTGAAGTGTTTCACCTCAGCGTACAGCCGCGCGTTGCGGATAGCAATGGCAAGTTGATCGGCCATAATCTGCAGGGCATCCACGGTCGTCGGGGCAAAAGCTCCCAGCCGCTCGCTTTGAATGTCCAGTGCACCCAATAATTTGGTGCCGATTTTCAAGGGGATAGCCAGTTCCGCCACGGTATGCGGCAACTGGTCTGTGGCGCGATAAAAGGGATCGCTCCGCACATCCTCGGCCAAATAGACGACCGCCTCACGGCAAACATGCGCAATGATGCTGTTCTCCCCCCCCAGTGAGATAGTATAGCCCGGCGTCACAGTCGCCGGGCCTGATTGGCAGCAAGCTTCCAGCAAAATAGTGGATGACTCCGGCGCAAGCAGCCACACCCCCACACAGTAGCTATCAAAGCCGGCGCGGATCAGGCTCACCGCTTCGCCCAACAATTGCTGCACATCCAGGATGGAAGTGGTTTGCTGGCTGAAGCGCGCGCCCACTTTCAACTGCGCCGCGAATTTCGACAGTTCCTCGTTGACCGTGTGCAGTTGCGTCACCAGGCTCTGCAACTGTTGTCGTTGGCGGTAGAGGTCGAGGAACACGCGCACCTTGCTGATCAAAACCTCTGGAACAAACGGTTTGCTGAGGAAATCCACCGCACCCGCATCGTAGGCCTTGCGATGGTGATACTCGTCGGAGTAAATCGCACTGACAAAGATAACGGGCAACGTCATCGTGCTTTCGTTGCCGCGCAGGAGTTCGACCAATTCGTACCCGTCCATCTCCGGCATTTGCACATCCACAACGGCGGCAAAGAAGTCATGCTCCAGGGCCAACGCCAGCGCCTCCACGCCTGTCGTCGTTTGGATAACCTCAACCGCCAAGCGCCGCAAGATTTTCTCCAGGGTATACAGGTTCTCTGGCTTATCATCAACAATCAAAATCTTAGGTTGTGGCTCCATCGTTTTATCCTTATACGATCAACAAGGCGAACGGCGAACAGCAAAGCTCGAAAATCAATCCGGCCCTTACCGGTACAGCCACACTCGCAACATAGAGAAAAGTCTATCCATATCCACCGGCTTTGCCAGGTAGTCGTTAGCGCCGGCGGCAATGCACTTTTCGGCATCGCCTTTCATCGCCTTGGCGGTCAACGCGAGGATGGGCAAATTACGCAGGCGTGAGTCAGCGCGAATCTGGCGAATTGTTTCGTACCCATCCATTTCAGGCATCATAATGTCCATCAAGATGATGTCGAAATCAGCCGGAGTGGCCGCGAGTGTTTCCAACGCTTTTGCCCCACTGGGTGCGATATTCACCTTGATCGCCTTTTCCCGCAAGGCTTTAGAGAGGGCAAACGCGCTGCGCATATCATCGTCTACCAATAAGATGGATTTCCCCTCCAGCAGCCCCTCCCGGCTGTGCAGTTGTTTGATAGTGCGTTGCTTGTCGGCCGGCATCCGCGCCACGACCTGGTGCAAAAACAGGGCCGTCTCATCCAGCAACCGCTCCGGCGATCTGGCGCCTTTAATGATAATGCTATCCGCATAGCGCATCAGGCGATGGCTCTCTTCTTCGGTGAGCGCGCGCCCTGTGTAGACAATGACCGGACATTTGTGGATACCGGGCGCTTCCGGCGTCGTCGCCTCGACATTGATGCGCTCCAACAATTCAAAGCCGGTCATGTCGGGCAAGCTGAGATCGAGAATCATGCAGTCAAAGGGACGGCTGCGCAGCAAATCCAGAGCTTCCTGACCGGTTGCCGCTTCGTGGATTTGAATATCGGCGGCGCCCAACAACTGTTTGATGCTATACCGCAACTCGGGATCATCTTCCACTACCAGCAACGCCCGGATGTCTTTGGCAATAAATTGGGTGATTTTCTGGAACGCCTGGGTCATCCCTTCGGACGTGACCGGTTTGGTGAGAAAACCAATGGCGCCCATCCGGTACGCATCCAGATTCTGGTCGCTGGCCGAGATGATGTGAACCGGAATATGTCGGGTGTCGGCGTCATTTTTCAACAGATCAAGCACATTCCATCCGCTGATGCGGGGCAAGCTAAGGTCCAACACAATCGCCGAGGGGCGATAACGACTCGCCAGCGACAGCCCACTCTCGCCATCAACGGCAACCAGGCATTTGAAATGCTGGGAGTGCGCGTAATCGTAAACGATCTTGGCAAAGCGTGCGTCGTCCTCAATCACCAGCAGCACCTTGTCGCCGACCTCCAATGATTCCCGGTCGTCGGCAAAGGCAGGGCCGGCGGCAGGGTTGGGCGTCGAGTCCTTTGAGGGAGTCTCGCTGCCCTTCGCCACAGACGCGGGCTGTTGGGCGCGGGTGGGGACGCCCCCCGCCCCTGGAGTTTCCTCAGCTGTGCCGCTAATATCCCGTAACTGATCGCCGGCCGGCAAAAATACAACAAACGTGCTGCCCACCCCATGGTCACTCTGCAATCCTATGTGGCCGCCCATGCGGGTGACAAACTCGCGGGAAATCGCTAATCCCAGACCGGCGCCGCCATACTTCCGGTTGGTGCTGCCATCCGCTTGCCGGAATGCCTCAAAGATGAGCTGCTGTTGTTCCGGCGTCATCCCAATGCCGGTGTCCACCACATGGAGAGCCACCACGGGAGGATGCGGCATCGGCGGCGTATCCCCAGGCAATGGCCGTTCAATCCGCAAAGCCACACGGCCTTTCTCGGTGAACTTGAACGCATTGGATAGCAAGTTCTTGAGGACCTGCTCCAAACGCTGGCGGTCGGTCGTGATGACAGTGGGCGCATCTTCCGCCACGGTCAGCTCAAAGGTCAGAGCCTTTTGTTCCGCAATCGGCATAAACTGAACGCGCATCGCCGCCGCCAAGTCCGCCAATGCCAGCGGCTCAAAGTGAAAGGACATTCTCCCCGCCTCGACTTTGGAGAGGTCCAGAATATCATTGATCAACTTGAGCAAATCGCTGCCGCTTTGGTAGATGATACGGGCCGATTCGACCTGCTCCTCCGTTAGATTGCCTTCCCCATTATCTACCATCAGCCGCGCCAGGATGAGCAGACTATTCAGGGGAGTGCGCAGTTCATGGGACATATTCGCCAGGAACTCGGATTTGTATTTGCTCGCCAACGCCAATTCCTCCGCGCGCTGTTCGAGTTCGCGCTGCGCTTCTTTCAGCGTGCGATTCTGCGCATCGAGTTGCGTCTGCTGGGTCCGCAAGACGCTCATCGTTTCGTGCAACTCGCGGTTGGCGGTCTCCAATTCTATCTGCTGCGCCCGCAGCCGCGACTCGGACTCGCGCAATGCCGCCGTCTGGGCGCTGAGTTCGGCATTGGAGGTGCGCAAGGCCTCCTCACGGGTCTGAAGCATCCGCGCCTGCTGGCGCGTTTCAGTCAACAATCCATCAATGCGCGCGCGCGCTTGCGTAGTGTTGAAGGCGATGGCGATAGTTTCCAGGGCGCGCTCTATGAAATCCAACTGCGCCCGCGTGAAATTCGTCAGTTTCCCCAATTCCACGACGCCAACCACTTCACCTTCGTAGAGGAACGGCGCGACCAGTAACTGACGCGGCGGCGTCTCCACCACCCCGGTCATCACCGCCACATAGTCGGCGGGCACCTCTCCAAAAATCAACATGCGTTTTTCCAACGCAGCCTGCCCCACCATGCCTTCGCCCACCCGGCAATGGTGAATACTGCGTTTACGGTACATATAGGCATGCCCGGCCAATAAGTGGAGAATTTCTCCGGTACGCACAAACAGCGCGCCAATGGGCGCGTCCACGTATTCACAAAGGCAGCGAATCACGTGGGTCGCCAATGTGGACAAATCCTGTTCACCGCGCAGCGCATCGCTTAACTGCGTCAAGCCGGTGATCTGCCAGATCTGGGCTTCGAGACTATCGCGCGCAGCTTCGGCCTCGGCGTGAGACTGCTCGGAAATGACCTGGGCGCGCATGAGCGCCTGCGTCTTTTGTTCCAATTCGGCGGCGCGCGCGCTGAGCAATGCGCGCGCTTCCAAAGCTTCTTCCTTGGCGTGGCCCGCAGCCCGCAACGCCTGGTCAAAGAACCAAAGCGCCATCACCATCGCCCCAATCGCAACGACGAAACCGACGCCCTCCATCACAATGGGTGAAATTGCGGTAGGATTAGGCAAGGCGCGCAAGGTCAACCATCCCTGGTGAAACGCCACGGCAAACAACCCGTAGGTAAGCAAATTGAGCAACGCCACGAGGTACCCTGCACGCGGGCGCAGAAAAGCGGCCGATAGTGTCATCAAAGCCAACAAAAACACCCGCCCCCCACTGACTAACCAACCGGCATAGAGGGAAAAGAGCGCGAAAGCGTAAGCAAAAACCAGCAATATCCCCACGCGCCAGGTATCCGGGATGCGACGGACACTCCACAAACACACAATCACGATGTAGGCGGCAAGGTAGACGGGAAAGTTAGAGGTGGGGGATGGCGCGCGCAAAAATCGCATCCCCTCCTGGATGAGCAATACCGGCATCGTCAATACGCCGATGCCCAACAAGGTATTGAGCGCGCGATGGCGTTGTTGCGCCAGTTCCTCAGTTAAAAGTGGTTGCGTCTTCGCTACCGTTGTCGGTCGCATAGCCTCATCCTCTATTTAGCGTGGCCGGGCTGGCCCCGCAGTGCCTCGGTCTGAGCCTGGAGTTCTTCATTGGTAGTGCGCAGTTCCTCCTCATGCGCCCGCAACTCTTCCGCCTGCTGCTGCATTTCCTGTAACAGCAGATTAATCCGAGTCTGCGCCTGGAAATCATGGATCAGCCCGGCAAGCCGCTCCAGGGCCTGGGTCAAAAAACGGATCTGCGCCGAAGTAAACGGCGTCACCCGGCCAATTTCCAGTACCCCGATCGTCACAGCGCCATAGATCAAGGGATATACATGTACCTGCGCCAACGTAATCGCGCCAAAAGAAGAGTGCAACGTCAACGCCGGCGTCGCCGCCAATACGTGTGGGCGCCCCTCTGCAGCCACCTGACCAATGACGCCTTCACCCAATGCAAAACGGGAGTCACGCGGCAGCGCGCCGGGACAGGCATAAGTGGCTGTCAGAACAAGGGATACATTCTCCCGCAGATATAAGGCGCCCACCGCAGCGTCCACGTAACGACACACATGCTCCAAGGCGGCAGTTGCCAGGGGCGCAATGCCCGGCGCGGCCGGGTGCAGCTCCCTCAATTGCGCAAGGCCAAGGACCTGCCACATTTGTTCCTGAAGGGCGGTGGTGGCGGCCTCTGCCTCCAACCGGGCTTCCTCAGCCGCTTGTGTCCGCGCCACCACTTGTTCTTCCAACGAAGCCCGCGCCGTTTCCAACGCGCGGTTCTTATTGACCAACTCCTGCCCACTGTAGCGGGCCGCCGCCATAGCGTGCTGCAAACTGGACAATGCCATATAGAAAACAATACAAACCAACAGTGAATTAAGGAGGCTCATCACCAGGCCCCCCAAAGGTCCCGGCGGGAACAAGGGCAGCGGTAAAAGGCCCATCCGCTCCAGTCCATACATTCCCAACACGGACACCAAACTCACCCCGGTGAACAGAAACAACATTCTGATCCCACCGAGCATACCGGCGATAATCAGCACCAAAACGTAACCGCCGGTCTCAGGGCTTCGGACACCCCCGGCAAAGAAGATAATACAAGTAATCGCCACCCACAGAAACAGCACAAAACCGTGCGCCGTGCCATAGACATGCCCCATGCGCAACAATGCCCACGCCCCCCACGCAAATAACGACAGGGGAATGAGTACAATCAACCCCCTGCGCGTGACCGGGTTGAAAGCTAACAACAATGAGACCACGCTAAAGGCGCTGATGATCGTCAGCACCATCACGTTCAGCAAATAGGCTACCCGTGTCTTTTCTGCGTCATCCGCAAAAACCGGGGGGGCCAGAAAACGCTTCAGTTTATCCACCCAAACCTCCAAAAGACAGGGACCTCAGGACTTGGCCGGGGGGCTGCCTGCCTCCGGTTGTCGCGTTTCTGCAAGCAAGGTGTTGATGCGCGCGCGATTCCGGGCCGTATTGAAAGCCACGGCGATAGGCTCCAACGCCTGTTCGATAAACCGTACCTGTGGCGGCGCAAAAGGATGCAGCCCGCCCAATTCCAACACCCCGCAGATTTCGCCCGCATATTGAAAGGGAGCCACCAGCAAATGCGGCAACAGACTCTCGCCCAGGCCGGACGCGAGCAAAAACTGCGACTCAGGAATATGCGCCAGTACCCGGATATGACCGTCTTGAGCAGCCTGCCCCACCAGTCCTTCGCCAAAACGGAAACGCTCTGGTAGGCCTGGCGCGGTCGTGTAGGCATATCGGCCCAACAGCGACACGCCATCGTCATCCCGCAGGTAAAGTGCGCCCACAGGCGCTTCCACATAGTTGCACACCGCGCGAATCACCACCTGCGCCAATGTCGCTATGTCCTGCTCGCCGCGCATGACAGCGTTCACCTGCGCCAAACCGGTGATCTGCCACATCTGCGCCTGGAGCGCGGCCACAGCCGTCTCGGCCTCAGCGCGGGCCTCCTCAGCAGCGGCAGTCCGTTGCTTCACCAGTTGCGCCAACCCGGTGCGCTCCGCCTCAAGCTCGCGCGCCAGGCCCGCATTGCGCTCCAGGGCGCTGAAAAGCCGCACCATGAGATAGCCCTGCGCATATTGCATGGCGGTGCCAAGCGCAAAGAAGACGATGGCAAACAACACCCAGCTCTCAAAGTCTGTATTACGCGGCACGGTGGTGCCCGCATAAAAAACCACGATCTGCCCACCACTGAAAGCCCAACCAATCCCCAGAATTCCCAAACAAAGCAGCAGCATCGCCGAATGTCCGGCCCAGCGTTCAAAGAACAACGCAGTCAACAGCGCTGCCGACATCAAGAAGAGCGCGCTTTCGCCGTTAAAACCAAACTGCGTGAGGTTGAACAGTCCAAAAGTGGCAAAGACTCCGATCATCACGAGCGCCTGCATCCGGTAGGAGACCTGCGGCCAGAAAGCGATCAGCAGGAGTATGCCATAGGCGCCCAGGCGGACAGGAAGTTGCCAGGTAAAATTCCGCGAAATAGCCTCATAAATGGCAACCACTATCACCGGAGCCCCCACAATAGCAATAGCGCGCAGCAAATTGCGGGCCAACTTCTGCCGCCATACGGTAATATCTTCGACTTTAAAGTCGGAGGATGTGAGGGTCTCTTCCATGGAACGCGCTCTCCCTTGACAATACGCCGGTCGCAAACTTGTATTCAGTATAGCACACAATCAACCTTCACGCGAAATTTCAGGAATGAGGCGCCTTGGGGGTCATACAACGAAACGCATGCAAAAAAAAGAGACGCTCCTGATGGAGCGTCTCTTACCTCATCCAAAACACGCTGCTACATTCACAATTTATCGCGTTAGATCCTTCCGCAGCTCAAAAACCGTCGTTTGATCGTGCATCAATGTCGGGCCGCCGACGATGCGATACCCCTGCCGCTGCCAGAACTGTATGGCCTGCGGATTGTTCACCTGCGCGCCCAAAAAGATGGCCTGTATCTGGGCATCTTTGTGGATTTCAGCCTCCACTGCCGCGACCACGGCCGGCCCGATTCCCTGGCCCCGAAAGGGCGCGGCGAGCATCAACAGGGAAAGATAGGCGCGCTGTGGGTTGCCCTCAAAGCCGCGCGGCATGTAGTCCACCACCCCGATCAAAGCGCCCTCTGCCGTGTAGACCCCGCAGTAGATGCCGCCCTCGCCCTGTGAAATCTCGATGTCCTTCATCACCATCGCCATAGAAGCCGTCGGATCTGGCCCCAGAGCCAGAAAGTCCTCACACTGCCGGTAGACTGCCAGCACCGCGTCCAAATCGCCCGGCGTGATGGGACTTATGGTAAAGTGATCGGTCTGCATAGTGAAAGAAATCATCGCAAAATCGTCCTGCACGGTAAGACTAAAAAAACGTGAAACGTAAGGAGCGCACGATGCGGGCCTCACGTTTCACGTTTTACGCTTCACGCCGTCTTATTCGACTGGCGCGCTTGCCATCTCCTCATCCCAAGCCGTCAGCGGCGCCGACTCCCGCGCCAACGCTTTCAGCGCGCGCAGCTCGCGGTACGACAGCGTCCATACGCTGGACAGGTACACCTCGCGCCAGCCGCCGATCAGCCCCATCGGAGCTAGCAGCACAACCAAAAAGATCGGGAGACCTACAATAAAAGCGACAACCCACGCCGCCGCCTCACTCGTAAACAAGGCGTTTATCAACGACCCCATGATCAGCCCCGCGCCGCCGCCAAATATCAGGCTGACCACAAAGACCAGAATGCCCACCGGCACCATCACAATCGTCCAGCCGATGTTGATCCCGGCGGTGATGATCCACATCAAGCCAATGCCTTTCCAATCCTGCTTGAACATCGCCCATCCCGCGCGAATGGATTGGCCCACCCGAAGATTTTCGAGCGCGCATGCCCGGAAGAAGAAGTGCCGGAGCAGTTTGACCAAGGCCCCCAGGATGATGCTGAAGAAAATCACCAGGAAGATCAGGCCGATGGTGGCGACCGTGCCCAAAACACCGGCGGTCGGCGCATCCCCCATCCACAGCAGCAGGGGCAAGAGCGCTAGGCCGATCAGGATGATGATGAGCACAAAAAGTGGGATGCCGGTGGCTAAATTGATCAGGAACAACCGCCAGGCCGCGCGCGACCAGCCCAACCGCCAACCCTGCCGGAAGCCCACCTTTTCCTCGGTCTCTTCGTAATGATTAACCATCCGAATCAACGCCACCTGCGACACGTAATGCGCGATGCGTCCCACAATCGTCAACACGAATCCCAACACCACCAGCGCGATGACCCCGAAGATAAACCATCCCCAAAACTCTGCTGGAATTTCCTTGGAAAGTTCACGCTGCATCTCCTCCCATATCTCCCCCGGTTTCAAATGCCTGAATTCCTCCCACATCTCCTCAGGCGTCTGCGATTCCGATGGGGTAATAACCGCATCACTGGAGCCGGCCCGATAGGACGACTGCGATCCCGGCGAAACCGTGGTGAGCGCCAAAATCAAACCAAAAATCCACAACACCCGATACTGTAATACGATATGCCATGCCCGTTTCAAAATCTTTGCGTGATCCATTGCCTTCCTCCTGAAAAGCCAAAGTTATAAGTTGTGAGTTAGGAGTTAGGAATTAGGAGTAGCACCTGCGCCATCCCCCATCTCCCATCCCCCATCTCCCGTTTACCGTCTACCGTCTACCGGCTACTGTCTACCGTCTACCGGCTACCGGCTACTGTCTACCGTCTGCCCTCTGCTCCCGCAGCCACCAGCTTGCCAACCAACTCCCGTACAAGCCGGCTATTCCCAACAGAAGCATCACACTGCCCACCATCAACGAACCGGCGACCCGCTGTTGAAACCAACCCCGCAACGCCGTGGCTATCGTGTCCGGCAAATAACCGAGGACGTGATTCAACCAACCCATTGCGGGAGACAATGTCCCCGCGACACCCGCAAGCGTCGTCACGATGAGCAGCGCGGTTCCCAAAATCAAGACCGTCTGCACAAACGTCCACGCTCCGAGCACCCCCACCGGGATCAGCCGCCAGCCGACTTCGGCAGCCTGCTGCAAGACGGTGCGCTCCGGTTGACGCGGCAGACGCAGTCCTACTTGCGCGACGAACCGCTCCGGTGAGAGCGTCGTCGTGGCCGGCGGCGCCGCGTGCAGCAGCGTCGTCAACGCTTCCAGCGCCTCCAGTTCCGCGCGGCACGCCGCACAGTTCGCCAGGTGCGCCGCCACCCGCTGTTGCTGGGCTGCGGTCAGCGCGCCATCGTGATAAGCCGCGATCCGGTCGGTGACGTGTTGTTCCATTATGACGCCTCCAGGCACTCCTTGAGCATGTCGCGCAGCCGCGTGCGCGCGTAATTCAACCGTGACATCACCGTGCCGATGGGAATTTGCACCATATCGGCGATCTCTTGATAGCTCAATCCTTCGTACTCCCGCAAAATTAACACCACGCGGCTCGCTTCCGGCAGCGCCAGCACCGCTCGCTGCACCATCGTTGCCCGCTCATTTTGCTCGGCCACCGCTTCTGGCCCCGGCGTGCGCGCGGCGATGGGCAGTTCGTCCACATCAGCCATCTCCCGCTCGCGCCGCAGCGTATCCAGCGCCACGTTGCTGGCGATGCGATACACCCAGTTGCGAAACGGCGCTTCGGGCCGGTACTTGGGCAGATGCTGCCACGCCCGGATGAACGCCTCTTGCGCTGCATCCTCGGCCAGCTCGGCGTCGCCGCACATCCGATAGATGACATTGACCACGCCGTCGCGGTAACGCGCCACCAACTCCCCAAACGCCTGGCGGTCGCCGCGCTGCGCGCTGTGAATCAAACCTAACTCATCCTCTGCGGGCATACTCCCCGTGTTCACGCTGTACAGGTTCCTTTCTATTGACATAACGACTCAGGAGGAAAATTTATTCGGAATCAAACGGCAAATGGCAAACGGCATAAATTCACGTTTGACGAATTACGAATTGCGAATTGCGAATTGCGAATTACGAATTGCGAATTACGAATTACGAATTGCGAATTGCGTCCACCGGTATTGTCCGCAGCCGCACGCCCGTTGCGTGAAAGACGGCGTTGACGAGGGCGGGGGCAGTCGCCATCATCACCGGCTCGGCCATATTCTTCGCGCCGTAGGGGCCAACGTCCAGCGGCGTCTGGATGAATTCCACGTCCATCTCCGGCACGTCGCCGGCGCGGGGGATGCGATACTGCGCCAACCCCGTCGCCTGGGGGATGCACGCCTCGTAGCGGAACGCCTCCATCAGCCCGTAGCCCAGCCCCTGGACGATGCCGCCGTAAATCTGCCCCAGCGCGCCTTGCGGATAGAGGATCGCGCCAGCGTCGTGCGCCGCCCAGATGCCTGTGGCGCGCACCTTGCCCGTCCGCCGGTTGACCGCCGCCTCCACTACCTGCGCGCCGAAGGAATAGGCAAAGTACGGCGCGCCGCTGCCCCGCGCAAAATCCCAATGGATAGCCGGAACCTGCCAGCGGCCCTCCGCCGAAAGCTGCAATCCGAGGACGCGGGCGTGCGCGACGACGGCCTCGAATGTCGCCGGCTCCTCGTCCGGGCCGACAAACCCCTCTCCCACGCGCGCGAGCTGCTCCGACGCGCAATGCAGCAGGTCGGCGGCGGCCAGGGCGAGCGTGTGCCGCAGCTTCTCGGCGGCCACGCGCACGGAGTTCCCGCCGATCACCGACGCCCGCGAGGCCACTGTGGGACCGGAGTCGCGTGCCGTGTGCGTATCCGGGCGCAGGACGTGGATGCGCGCCATGTCCACACCGAGCGTCTCTGCCGCCAGCGCCGTGAACACCGTGCGGCTGCCCTGCCCGTAATCCGTCAGCCCGGAGGTGAGCGTGATCCCACCATCGTTCTCAATTTTCAGCGTCGCGGTCGCCGCGTCCTTCCCCTCCGCGCCCAGGCCGATGCCGTGGAAGTAGCACGCCACGCCGACGCCCCGCGCCACCTCGTCGGTTTGCTGCGCGTACTCCGCCCGCTTGCGATCCCAATCAGAGCGGCGGCGCACCGATTCAAGACACGCCGCCAGCCCCACCTCCTGCGCGAGTTGCGCACCCGTCAGCGTGCGGTCGCCCGTGCGCAGGCAATTTTGCAGGCGGAAGTCCAGCGGATCGCGGCCCAGGCGGTGCGCCAGCTCGTCTATGGCGATCTCGACGGCGGCGGTGGCCTGCGTGTTGCCGAACCCGCGCATCGCGCCCGCGTAGCCGTTGTTGGTGTAGACGGCGGTCGCATCCACCGCCGCCGCCTGATAACGATACGCGCCGGCCGCGTGCATCGCCGCCCGCCACGTCGCCAGCGGCGTCGTCGCGGAGTATGCGCCGTTGTCGTGCAGGATTTCGACACGGGCCGCCTGCAAGTGGCCGTCCGCGCTGGCGCCCAGCGTCAGGTGGATGCGCGACGCCTGCCGCTTGTACGACGCGAGCAGCGACTCGCGGCGGGTGTACGTCAGCCGGACGGGCTTGCCGGTGAGCAGCGCCAACCGCGCCGCCTGCGCCGACGCCTGGTAGACGCCGTCGTCTTTGCCGCCGAACGCGCCGCCCACCGGCGGCTGGATTACGCGCACCTGCGCCTCCGGCAGTCCCAAAACGGCGCAGAGGGTGCCCCGGTTGACGAACGGACTCTGGTTGTTGGCGTACACCGTCACGCCGCCGTCCGGCTCCGGGATGGCGAGCGCGCCTTCGGTCTCGATGTAAGCGTGTTCCTGGCAAGGGAAGGGGTAGACCTCGTCCAGCACGGTGGGGCAGGCGGCCAGCAGCGGGGCGGGATCGCCGTTGCGGACGATGTGAGCGGCGCACAGGTTCTTCGCGTCGGGGCGCGGCGCAACTATGCCGTCAATCATCGGCGTGCAGACGTCGGGGATTTGCGGCGCGTCGGCGTCCTGGGCGCGCATCATGTCGCTCACTACCGGCAGCGGCTCAAGCTCCAGGACAATCGCCGCCAGCCCGGCCAGTGCCGCGGCTGCGTTATCCGCCGCCACCGCCGCGATGGGATCGCCCACGCAGCGGACTTTGCCGCGCGCCAGCACGTAATGGTCGCGGATCGGCCAGCCGAACGCGCCGCCGTCCACAAAATCCGCGCCGGTGATGGCGGCCTGCACGCCCGGCACGGCCAGCGCGGGCGTCACGTCGAGCGTCACGATGCGCGCGTGGGGCAGGGGACTGAACAGCACTTTGGCGACGAGCATCCCCGGCACGCGCATATCCCCCACATACTTCGCCCGCCCGGAAACTTTGTCCGCCCCATCTACATTTTGCAGGCGCGGGTTGCCGAGGTAGTGAGGACTGAGGACTGAGGACTGAGGACTGAGTGCTGAGTCGCTGATCCGCTGATCCGCTGATTCTCGCATCTTGCATCTTGCATCCTGCATCCTGCGTCTTTCCGCCGTCGCCTCAATCGCATCCACAATCTGCTGATAGCCGGTGCAGCGGCAGAGGTTGGGCTGGAGGGCCTTGCGGATGTTGTCGCGGGTGGGGGAGGGGTTGCGGCGCAGCAACGCTTCGCCGGCGATGACCATGCCGGGTGTGCAGAAACCGCATTGCACCGCGCCGGCGACGAGGAAAGCGGCTTCAAGGTCGCTTAGGCCGCCGTCAGGCGCGCGCAGCCCCTCGATGGTGGTCACGCGCCGTCCGGCGACGCTCGCGGCAGGGGTGCGGCACGCCTTTGTGAGGCGGTCGTCCACCAGTACCGAGCACGCGCCACAGACGCCCTCGTCGCAGCCGCGCTTGGCGCCCGTCAGTCCGAGGCGGTCGCGCAACAGGTCGAGCAGCGGCAGGTCGTCCGGCACGTCGGGCACGGTGATCGGGGCGTCGTTCAAAATAAAGGTGAGTTGCATAAAACCTCCTCAGAGAATAACAGGATTGACGGAATGATAGGATTAAAAAATCCGCTTAATCCGTTGAATCCGTTGGCAAGGATTTTCGTGGTTGGTGGGACGGACAAATTTTTAAGAAAAGGCAGCTTGGGTTAAGGTCATAAAACGCGAAACGTGAAACGTGATGATTTTACTGCAAAATCCTCACGTTTCACGTTTCACATCAATGGCCTGGTCGAAGGCCGGCCCCAGCACGAGATTAGGGTATGTTCTGCTTCACCAGCCACTCATGAATCGTGCGAGCCGTTTCTTTGTAGGTGTCTTCCAGCATAATGTCGTGCCCTGCGCCGGGGACGACGATGTAATCTGCGTGGTAGTAGGCCGCCGAGCGACGCTCCAACGGCTCCGGCAGCAGGGTATCGGCGCCGCCGGCAATCCACAACAGCGGAGTCTGCACGCGCGCGGGGGGATACCAGAACGGCGGGTTGTGCTGGTAGAGCACAAGGATGGATTCCGGGCCGAGTTTGGCGTGCAGGGCTTCCGGCGTGATGATCGCGTTGGGGCTGATGAAGGCGCGCGCGGCTCGCTCCGGCGTGTTGACCAGCGGCGTCGAATCCCAGGAGAGGAAGGCTTCCAAAACAAACGTGGGCTGTAGCCGACTTAAACTCAACAAACTCCCTACCGTTATCATCTGATGCGACACCCACGGGCCGACCAGGACTGCCGCCGGGAGATCATCCCCTACATATTTGAGATACCATTGGGTGAGTGCGCCCCCCATGCTGTGTCCCATCAGGATGGGGCGGCGCGGCTGGCGCAGCACTTCGTCTTTAAGGAAGCCCAGGTAATAATCCAGTGTGCAGCGCGCGATAGGCCGCTGCACCGGCGACCCGGCGTGGCCCGGCAGGCTGTGCGCGTGACTTTCCCAGCCCCACTCGGCAAGCAATGCCTGCCACCCGGCCCAACACCACGCGCCGTGCCACATCCCGTGCTGCATCACGATGGGCGTCTCGAAGCGGCGCTGCTTGGGCGTGTAGACGACGCGCTCGATGCCATCCTCGACGGTGTGGCGCACGGTGTAGGTCTCGGTTTCGGAGCCGGACTCGTAGGCGCGCCAGGGCTGCCCCTGATTGCGGTGCGTCGTCAACGTCTGCTGAACGTCCGCCCACGCCACCCGCGCGATGGCCCACGCCTGCTGATAGGCCAGGTAGCCCAGGGTGGCTCCCAGGCCCAATCCCAAGCCAAACTTACCCTTACCCGACTTCCGTAGCTTGCTCATAACGGCGCCTCCTTTGAAATATAGGTCCTCTAGGATTTTGCGAGGTTAGAACGGCAGAATCCCCAACTTGTTGGGGTAGCAATTTCAACTCTGCGGCAACACTACCGGCGCAACTTCATCGAAAGAGAGCGCGGCTGCGGAGGTCGGCATCGGCGGATAGTCGGGTAGTTCCAGACCGTCCACCAGATCGCCAATGTGAATAAGCTCATCGGTCAACATCGAATAATTCGCCGCGACGCCGGTGAGGATCGAGTACGCGCCGGCACGCTGGTCGGCGGCGCGCATGTAGGGATCGTCTGCCGCCGCGCCGCCGAAGAGGTCATCTAGCAGAGGGGCGTCCCCGCCGCCGTGCCCGCCCTGGGCTGTCCACAGTTCTACGGTGTAGGGTGCGCCGAAGTGGGGGAAGACCGTGGTGTACGTGCCGCGCGTCTGCGTCTCTCCCGGCGTCGAACCGTCGGCGTTGATGTACGACGACTCCACCGTCTTGTGCTCCAATCGCCCGCGCGAGCCGTTGAAGCTGATAATGTAACCCTCCCAGGGCATGAAGGCGTTGAGTGAATAGCTCATCTTGACGCCGTTGGCATAGTTGACGAGGACGTTCATCGTGTCCTCGATGTCAATCAGGCCGCTGAACACGCACCGGTCGCGGAAGTAGCCGTCGTACTGCTCCTGATCGAGGTACAAGGCGCGCAGCATTGGGTTCTCTTTCATATCCAGCCGGAAGCGACAGGCTGTTTCCGGGCAAGTCAGGCAGCGCTCGGTGCGCTGCGTCAGGTCGTAACGCTCCGCCGTCTGGGGGGTGTAGAAACTGCGTTTCCCTTGCGCGAATACCGACTCCGGCACGGTGGAGAGCCACCAGTTCACCAGATCGAAGTGATGGGTGGCCTTATGCACCATCAGCCCGCCGGAGTTTTCTTTGTTGCGGTGCCAGCGGCGGAAGTAGTCGGCCCCGTGGCGAATGTCCAGCATCCAGTGGAAGTCCACCGACAGCACCTCGCCGATGACGCCGGCCATCAGCAGCGCCTTGACCTGCGTGCGCGGCGGCGAGTAGCGGTAGTTGAACGTCACCCGGCACTTCCGCCCGGTCTGCCGCTGGGTATCAAGAATGTGCTGGCATTTGTTGGCGTCGGTGGTCATCGGCTTTTCGGTAATGACGTCGCAGCCCAATTCCATCGCGCGGCAGATGTATTCATCGTGATGGCAGTCTTTGGTGGTGACGATTACCACGTCCGGCTGACATTCCGCGATCATCCGGTCAAATTGGTGGGCGGGATACCCTTTCACCTGGACACCGGCGTGTTCCTGCGCCAGCTTCTGCGCCAGCGCGACGCGCCCCTCGTTGATGTCGCACACCGCCGCCAGCTCGGAAGTGGCTGCATAGCGCTGCGTTGTGGCCTGGGTGTACATCCACGCGCGTCCTCCTAACCCTACCTGCACGTACCGTGTTTTTTGATCCATATATTCGTTCTCCTATGGGATAAATGTCCCGCCTGTGGAAAATATTGTATCACACGCGCCACTTTCTGAAAGTATGCATAAAACCTCTTGATCAAATTCATAATTCAACTATAATGAGTATATTGATAAACTTCGATATACTGAGGTTTCTCCGTGCCAAATATCTCAGATCGAGAAATGGAATTGCTGCATCACTACGTCTGTGAAGGTATCGGCGACTCCAAACGGCTCAAACTTCTCTACCTTGTCGCCGACCACCCCCGCAACGTGACCGAACTGACCGAGGCGTTGGACATCTCTCAGCCGACCGTCTCCCATCACCTGCGCATCCTCCGCGAACGTGGTTTGGTCAGAACCGAGCGCGACGGCACGACCATCTACTACTCTCTCGGCGATCCCCGCATCCTGCAAGCGATTGAAATCATGCGCAGCTTTGTGGCAGATTTGTTGGCAAGAAAGTAAAGAGTCATGAGTTAAGCGAAATGAGTTAAGAGACTTATTACTCATTACCCATTACTCATTTCCTGTTTCCCAATTTTTCCCAGGAGGCAAAGATGGCTCACTTATCCCCGCAACAAGTGGAATGGCTCGCCGCACTGTTCGGCGAGCGGATGACGACGCGGCGGGTGGAGCGCAAGCTCTACAGCCACGATGTCGGCGAGATGCCGCTGCTCATCAAGCCCCTCATCGGCAACCCGCTGGCGGAGGCGGTGGTGCAACCCGCGTCGGCGGAAGAGGTGGTCGCGCTGGTGCAGTGGGCCGCCAAAGAGGGCGTGCCGCTCACGCCGCGCGGCAAAGCCACGTCGGGATACGGCGGCGTCCTGCCGGTCAAAGGCGGCGTGGTGATTGACTTCTTCCGCATGGACAAAGTCCTCAGCGTGGATCAGGCCGCGCAGACAGCCACGCTGCAACCCGGCGCGATCTGGGAGCAAGTGGAACGCAAGCTGAAGCCGCACGGCATGATGCTGCGCACCTATCCGAGCAGCGCGCCCTCTTCGACGGCGGGCGGGTGGTTGGCGCAGGGCGGGGCGGGCTACGGCTCTTACGAAGCCGGCTGGTTCCGCGACGTGGTGGTCAGCGCGAAGGTGGTGCTGGGCGACGGCAGCCTCGGCCTTTTCGAGGGCGCCGGGCTGGATATGATTTACGAGGCCGAAGGGATCACCGGCATCATCATCGAGCTGACGATCAAAGTACAGCCTCTCGTTCCACTGGAAATCCTCTCCATCAGTTGCCCCGATCCCCACGACTTGCAACGCCTGCTCGAAGGCTTTATGGAGGAAAACCTGCCCATCTGGTCTATGCACTTCATCAACCCGCGCATGGCGCAGCTCAAAAACCAGGCGCCGCTGATGACGCACCAGGGCCATCCGGTGGAAAAGCACGTCGAATTGCCCCAAACCTACATCGTGACGTTAGCCTTCCGTCAGCAGGACGCCGCCGTCGTGCGCGAGGGTCTGATGCGGCGGAAGCAGGCCGGCAAGTGCAAAGCCAAGATGCTCAGCGACGAAATCGCCCAACACGAATGGGCCAACCGCTTCAAGATTATGACGGTCAAACGGCTGGGGCCGAGCCTGGTGCCCGCCGAAGTCATCGTGCCGCTTTCCGGCCTGGGCGCCATGCTGGCGGACGTGGAGCAGAAGGTGTTTCACCCCGTCGTCAAGGAGGGGATGCTCATCCGTCAGGGGCGCGGCGGCGTGCCGGAAGTCGTCATTCTGGGCTTCATCCCCGCCGACCAGCGCAAGTTGAGCTACAATTTCCTCTTCCCGCTCTCCCTCACCATCGCCGGCATCGCCGCGAAATATGGCGGGCGGCCCTACGCCACCGGCCTCTACTACACCAAGATGGCAAAGAGAATTCTGGGCGCGGAGCGCGTGGACGTGCTGACGCAATTCAAGGCGCAGGCCGACCCGGCGGGCATCCTCAATCCCGGCAAAGTCATCGGGAACGCGATCATCAGCAACGCGCTGATTGCCGCCAACACCTTCGAGCCGCTCATCCGCCCCTTCAGCAACGTGATGAAGAGCGACGTGGGCGAGCGCATCCCCGCCGCGCCCGTGCGCGGCATTCCCCCCGACGTGGCGTGGTACGCCTACGCCTGCTCGCAATGCGGTTACTGCGTCCAGGAGTGCGATCAGTATTACGGGCGCGGGTGGGAAAGCCAGAGTCCGCGCGGCAAGTGGTACTGGCTCCGCGAATACATGGAAGGCCGCGAGCAGTGGGATCAATTTATGGTAGACACGTTCCTGGTCTGCACGACCTGCGAGTTATGCAACCTGCGTTGCTCCGCCGCCCTCCCTATCGAACCGTCCTGGATGAAGCTGCGCGGCAAGTTGATTCACGAAGACGAGCGGATGACCTTCCCGCCCTTCGAGATGATGGCGGAGGCCACGTTGAGTCAGGGCAATATCTGGGCCGGGTATCGCAAAGACCGCGACGCCTGGTTCCCGGAGGACCTGCGCGAAAAGCACAGCGGGCGGAAGGCCCCGGCAGTCTATTTTGCCGGATGCACGGCCAGCTTCGTGGAACACGACATCGCTATGGCGTCGGTGCGTCTGCTGGACGCGGCCAGCGTGGACTTCACCTACGTCGGCAAGAAGGAGAACTGCTGCGGCACGCCGATGCTGGTGGCCGGTAAATGGGAAGTCTTCGCCGAGACGATGAAGAAAAATATCGCCGCCGTCAAGACGGCGGGAGCCGATACGGTCATCACCTCGTGCCCGGCGTGCAATATGATGTGGCGGCACGTCTACCCGGAATGGTGCGAGAAACTCGGCATCGAGTACGGCATCACGTCGAAGCATTACAGCGAGGTGGTGGCGGAGAAGGTGCGGAGTGGGGAGTTTGTGTTTCCAGAGAAGGGCGCGGGGGAGCAGGGGCGCGGAGGTGCAGGGGAGAAAGTGCGGGTGACTTGGCATGACTCGTGTCACATGGGGCGCGTGTCGCACATCTACGAGGAGCCGCGCGACGTGATTAAGGCCATCCCCGGCGTGGAGTACGTGGAGATGGAGTACAACCGCGACGCGGCGCACTGCTGCGGCAGCGTCCTTACGCTCATCAAGGAACCGCCGGTCGCCGCCGAAGTCGGCAAGCTGCGGCTGGAAGAAGCCGTCGAAGCGGGCGCGGAAAAGGTGTTGGCCGCCTGCCCGTGCTGCGAGTTCCAACTGCGCGTCTCCCGCGATAAGAAGCAAGTGCCCGTGGAAGTGGTGGACCTGTCGCGCTTCTGCGCGGAGGCGCTGGGTTACGACTTCCCCGACCCCAACCCGGAGGTCAAGGCGCAGTGGGCGGTCTTCGAGGCAATGATCGCGCTGATGACGCCGCAGGGGTTCGCCAACCTGATGGGGACGATGTGGCCGGAGTTGATTGACGCGATGCCCTTCGGCATGGGCGCGATGATGCGCGCGATGGGCAAAGTCCCCGGCGCGTTGGGGGCGATGAAGCCGCTGTTCCCGTTCCTCTTCCCCAAGCTGCTGCCGCTAATGATGCCCAAGGTCATGCCGACGATGCTGGCGCGTGTCGCCGAGATGATTCCGATGCCCGCTTACATGGCCGAGCAAATGCCGGAGTTGATGCCGAAGGTGATGGACAACCTCATGCCGCACATGATCGGCGACCTCGTGCCGTTGGTGACGGATCCAATGATTGCGTATTTGAAGCGTTAGGAGTGAGGGGTTAGGAGTGAGAAAATAGAACGCGCCTGGTCTCTTGGTGAGACCGGGCGCGTTTTCATTTAACTCCTAACTCGCCGCTCCTAACTCGCAGCTTGCATCACCGGCAGGGACACGGTAAAGGTGCTGCCTTTTCCCAGGTCACTCTCTACCTGGACTTGTCCGCCGTGCGCCTCAACGATTTCCTTCACCATTGTCAAACCCAAGCCCATGCCGCGATCCCCGGGATGCCAGCGATCAAGCCCTTCGCCCTGATAAAAACGCTCAAAGATATGGGCAAGCTGCCCTGGGGAAATGCCCATGCCGGTATCGGCAACTGCCAAACACACCCGATCCCCGGTCTGTCGGAGGGTTATATCAATGCGCCCTCCTGGCAGTGTGAATTTGAGCGCATTGCCAATCAGGTTATCCAACACACGCCACAACTGGACAGCGTTGCCCAGCACCCAGACGGGTTCGTCCTCGACCACCACGTCCAATCCCAACGCGGCCTTATCCGCGGCACGGCAAAAGTCGCCGGCAGCCTCGCGCACCAGCGCGGCAAAATCCACCGGTTCGTACTGTATATTCGGGCTTTTTGCATGAAGGATAGTATTGATGTCGCGCACCAGCTCACTGAGCATACGTAGCCGGCGGGCCACAATGAGGATAGCTTCACGCTGCTCCGGCGACAGCGACTCCAACTCACATTCCAGCAGCTCAATGTAGCCGCGCGCAATCGTCAAGGGGGCGCGGAACTCATGGGAGACATTCTGCAAAACCAGGTCTTTCAAGCGGTCATGCTCCTGCCGCTCTGCTAGGGACTGGCGCAAGACAGCGACGGATTCGCGCTCGCGCTGATAACATTGTGCGTGGGCGACGGCTGTGGTTACCTGAGACGCCAAGCATTGCAAAAGGGCCAACTCATCCGAGGTAAAGGGGGGGGCATCTGTCAGGCGGGCCGCCACCACCACCCCAATGACGCCGGTAGCGTGAATCAGAGGAGCGCACAGCAACGCCGTTGGGGCAGAGGGAACGTCGGGGAGTTGTAGGAGACGCGCGGTCGAAGAAGTGTGCGCGACGCGCTGTCCGACGCCGGAATGGATAACAGTTCCCAAGAGGTCGTCTTCAAAACACAAGAGTGTGCCAATATAATGCGCGACATCCCAGTCGGCCGCAGCGCCGGCCACTTCCACCAACTGCTCCGGAGGTTCGGATTCTGCTAAAAGATACACCAACACATAATCGGCGTGTAACAAATCCCGCGTGTGAACTGCCAGTCGCTCTGTCACTGTTGGCAGATCAAGCGTGGCCGCAACATCCTGAATATATACATACACTGTATTGAGATGCTCCTGAGGCACGATGGATGTGTTCATTAACAGTTCTTTCTACAGGCGACTTTAACGCATTTTATACTAAATATTCAGATGTGCAATAGACAAAGAAACGCCCCACAAAGAATTCTTTGCAGGGCAAGCCATATCGGACACCTTATATACACAATATGTATTTAGAAAGTGGGCGGCTCTTGAGGAACGAGCTTTTCCTCCAGTGTTTGCAACCAGGAACGCACTTCCGCTGCGCGATCTTCGTCCAGCACGTTGAGCAAAGCCAATGCCTGCCGCCAGGTTTCCTGCGCGCGCGAATAATCACCAAGAATCCCGCAAGCCGCCCCAATACTGGTCAGTGCATCGGCTTCCTGGCAGCGATCGTGCAGCGCAAAAGCCAGCGTCAACTGCCGCTCATGGTATTCAAGTGCGTTGACCGCATCTTCACGATCCAAGTAAATATGCCCCAGTTTCCCCACCAGAAACAACTCACCCATTTGATCCTGTGTGGCGCGAGCAATTGCCAGCGAACGTTCGAGAATCATAATCTGGTCTTCCTGCGGGCGTGTGACACTCAAAACCGGCATCACTTGATGCGCGAAACTCCCCAACCAGGCTTCCGTATTCTCTGGGTGCGGCCAACCAGGATCGGTCTGATTCATCCGATTCCACGCCCGCCACAGGTCCGGCCACAATCGGGTAAACCGCAGCAAACCATCCGCCGCCAGTGAGCCGCCCTCTTTGTACAACGTATTGGCCTTGACCGCTTCCTGGAGCATATAGTCAGCATAACGCACAACCACGGTATCGGTCTGCTTCATCTGACCTAACAACAATTCCTGGACGTGCATCCGCACCAGATCGTGCATTAAGTAAGTATAGGAGTTGGTGCGATATTCCAACAAATTGTAACGGGTCAACGCAACCAGGGTTGTCTCGGCCTCGCGGAGATCCACATGCCATACCGCCGCGGCGGCGGCCTGGGTAATCGGGCCGGGGAAAACCGCCAGGTCTTCCAACCGCGTGCGCTGCTCGGCTGGAAGCATCTCATAAATCATATCTAGCGCCGCATCCACACTGATATTCGCCGCCCCCTCACCGCCCAAGGCGACCAGAGACTTGCGCACTTTAGGATAAGTGCGGATAACATCCTTGGGCTTTTGATCAAAGGGTTCCTTCAACAATGAAGCCACGACACGCAACGCCAGAGGAATACACTCAAATTGTTCGGCCAGTTTTTCCCAAATCCCCTTGATTTCTTCCTTCTCTTGCCGCGAAACACGCCACAAAAGCTGTTGCGCATCTTCGCGCTTCAGCCCGCGCAATTCCAAATGGTAGAATTTGGCCCAGTTCAAAGACAGATCCGTTTGCTGTGAGGTCACAATCGCCACCGAGGGAGCGCGAGGCAACAAACTGCGCAATTGCGTGCTGCTCGCGGCATTATCCAACAGCAGCAGCACCTTGTAATCGGAGAAGGTTGAGCGATACAGTTTGTTAAGTTCCTTGGGATCACTCGGCAGCGTCTCATAGGGATAGAAGGGCTGCAACAAGCATCGTTGCGCCTCCACCGGGTCCAACGGCTCTTCCATCGTAGGTGAAGCCCCGCGCAAGTCAATTTCCAGGCATCCTTCGAGATAATCATCCGCTAAGGCAAACGCCAGCCGCCGGGCCAACGCAGTCAGGCCCACACCGGCGCCGCCGTTAGCACTGGTGATCAACACCCCACGATCAAAATTTTCCAAAAGCTCCAGGAGTTCTTCCTGACGTCCTACGAAGTCACTGGGCGGCGGCGCAATAGTGAAACGCGGCGAGCGCAAGCGATCAAACGTAATGCGGCTGATCCGCGCGGCGTCAGCCTTCGCGGTTATCTCAGCGCGATAGGCCGGCGCTTGGGTGTCAGCCTGAGCAAACTTGAAGCGCCCCCACAGGGAAGCGACCATTGCTACCAAACTGCTCCCGACAACCGCCAACCACGCCCACCAACCGGCAGGGTGCTGTTGCCACGCAGGGAACACTTGCCGGCCCACCAGAACGACCGGGATGGCCGCCGAACTAAACAATAACCACGCACTCAGGTCGCGCCGCACATTGCACCTCCTGATTAGATTTTGTTCTAATTGTAGAGGGCCTTTAGGGCCGGTACAAGTATCTAAGTGTAACGAGAGCATTGCAATTCGGGAAAGAACCCACCGGTTACTGAGTTCCCGTCTGTTCCGGGAGATTCTGCTCAAAACGCAGGATCGTTTCACCAATCCGAATAACATCGCCAGATGTCAATAAAGCTGGCTGCGCAATACATTCCGTGTTCAGATATGTGCCATTGTGGCTCTCCAAGTCCTCCAGCCACCAGGCCCGCTCCCGCCATTGAAGCATCGCGTGATGGGCTGACGCAAACGCATCCGCAATCACCACCGTGTTGTTCGCCGCACGCCCCACCGTGCTGATCACATATAGTTCCACCACACGTCCGGCCTCCAGGCCCTGTTCGCACACTAACCGCGCGTGAACATGAGGAGCGGCCGCGCCACGCGTATTTTGACGTAACCCCTGCCACAATCCATAAAACGCCAATCCCAGAAATGCATAGAGACACAGCGCCAAAAGCACCCGCAAAAGCAATAACCAATCCATGATGATGCGTCCTTGAAAGTGCCGAAATGGGTAATCGGAAACTGGTCAGAAGCTCTCAGTCACGAATTCCCGCTCCCTCATTTCCCTCACTCTTGAGAGAAGGGGGGGCATACGGCTGTGTGTCGCCGGTCGTCTCCCGTGACATAGGCAACTCTTCAGCATAAATGAGGTCCACCCCGGCTAGTGTGATCAAATCGCCGGAACGCAGGACAATTTCCTGCACCGGGAAGCCGTTGACGCTGGTGCCGCCGCTGCTGCCCAGGTCTTGCAGAATATAGCGACCGTACCGGCGACGCAACTGCGCGTGATGCCGCGAAACCCGGCGATCTTCGAGGATCACATCATTGTCCAAGGCGCGCCCCAAACGCACCAAAACCTGTTTTAAATCGAACGTGCGTTCCCCATTGAGGATGAGGTAAGCACGCGCATCCGACGCCGGCTCCGGTGACGCCAGTTCCTGCACCCGTTCCAACACCAAATCGCGGGTCTGCCCATCACTGCGCGGCGTGCGGTCTGCCGGAACGATATGCACCCCACGCGCCCCCACCCCCGGGTCGCCCTGTAAGATCACGCCTGGTGGGTCTTTGAGCCGCACATTCATTCGCTGCGCCAACGTCTGGAGCGCCTGCGCCAATTGCCCATCCAGATCTGGGTGATGCCGACGCAGTGCGTCCAAATCATCAGGCGACAGCGTAATACGGAAACGGCCGGGGACTTCCATCACTCCGTCCGCGCCTACCCGTTCGCCATCCTCAAGCGCGCGCACCAAATGCCGGGCCACCTCGTGGGGCAACAAACGCCCGGCAAATAAGCGCACGAAGGGTTCTTCCACTAACTGTTCGATCCAATTTTCAAGCCGCATCCACCCGTTCATACCGGGGATTATATGCGCAAACGGCAAAACGTAAAATGTAAGATTGCTCTTGATTGCGGTATAATCTTCTCTAAAATTAAGGTTCTATCCGAAAATTCGTTTTGACCTGCGCTGCGCGCCTAAAGGCGTGGCTTGAGGAGGTGTTTTTTCGTGGGCGGACTACGCCCGCCTACGAAAAAACACTCGCTCGAAAGCGACTTTTACCGCAATGGACAGCAGAGCGTTTCGTATCGCTATAATTTTCGGATAGGTTCTAAACCATAAAACGTCCAGGCGTTGAACTGTCTTTTCGTCCAATGGCTGGAGGGCTGACCGTTCATAAGGAATTCCTCTATGAAAAAAAACCTTTGCTTCGCCTTCAGTGGGGGGCTACTCTTGCTCGCCTTGAGCGTGTTGGGCCTGATGCAACTACAAGCGCGTCAACACTTCCTTGTTCGAGGATGGGAAACGAACTTTCCGACGCCAGTGAAGGACGCCGCTCTCCCACGCCTCTGCGCCAACGCGGCGCTGGAGCAACACCCTCCCGCGCGCCTGACCTGGGCGCTGGACACCCTCGACGCCGGCGGATTCGCCTGGGTGCGCCAGCGCTTCACCTGGGCCGATATCGAACCGGCGCCGGGCGACTTTCACTGGGAGTCGTGGGATGCCATCGTGTCCGGCGCCGCGGCCCGCGACCTGCGTTTGCTGGCAGTGCTCGATACCGCGCCGGATTGGGCCGGGACGCCGCCGGAGCCGGCCGACTTCGCGGCGTTTGCCGCCGCCTTCGCCGCGCGCTATGGCGACACACTGACCTATTACCAGATATGGCACAATCCCAACCTGGGCGACAGTTGGGGCGGCTATGCCAACGCCGAAAATTACGCCGCCCTGCTCTCCGCCGCGGCTACCGCCATCCGCGCCGCCGACCCGGATGCGCGCATCGTGCTGGGCAGCCTCGCGCCCAACCAGGAAGCGGGCCAGCGCAACTACGCCGAAGACCTGTTTCTGGAACGGCTGTATATTGCTGGGGCGCAACCCTATTTCGACGTAGTCGCGGTGCAACCCTACGGCTTCAACACCGGACCGGACGACCGCCGGGTTGCGCGCGACGTGCTCAACTTCTCACGGGCAATTCTGGTGCGCGAGACGCTGGCGGCCCACGGCGACGACGCCAAGGCGGTATGGGCCAGTCATTGGGGGTGGAACAGCCTTCCTGCCGGATGGCCCGGCCCGACCTCGATTTGGGGCAGCGTGGATGAAAGCACGCAGGCCGCCAACACCGTCGGCGCGCTAGAGCGCGCCGAGCGCGAGTGGCCCTGGATAGGTGTGATGTGCCTCAACGGCTTCCAGCCCCGGCCCGCCACACCCCCCAAAGAAGTCCCCGACGCCGAAGAGCACTGGGGGTTCGCGCTGGTCGGCCCGGACGATGCGGCGCGTCCGATTTATACTGCTCTGCAAACGTGGGCGACGCGGCCTCAGATCGCCACGCCTGGCGTATATCACGGCGCGACCTCCCTGGCGACTTTCGTAGGGACATGGGAGTTCGGGCCATTGGGCGCGGACATCGGCGAGCACGGTGAGCAGCGAGTGACCTTCCCCTTCAAGGGAACGGGCGTGGCGCTTACCGTGCGGCGCGGCCCGTACCGGGCCTTCCTTTACGTCACGGTGGACGGCCAGCCCGCCCCATCCCTGCCGCGCGACCGCGAGGGACGCAGCTACATCGTCCTCTACGATCCGCTGGCCGCGATGGTCACGGTCCCGCTGGCCGAGGACTTGCCGGACGGAGCACATACCGTCGAGATCGTCGCCGAGCGCGGCTGGGATCAGTGGGCGCTGGCCGATTGGCGCGTGTCCAGCGCGCCGGACGATGGCGCGTACCGCTGGCAGATGGGAGGAATGGCGCTGCTGGGTCTGTTGGGCTTAGGACTGGCGGCTGTTTCAGGGCGTCAGTTGGATTGGGGCGAGCTGGGACGTCGGGTCGCGGCGGCCTGGGGGCAGCTGCACGCGGCGTTCCGCTGGATGCTCTCGCTGTTGGTGAGCACGCTGTACCTCTTTGCCACCTGGCAGACATTGATGGGTGCGGCCGCCTTCCGGCGGCTCGGCGAGGGCGGCGAATGGACTACAGCGACGTTGGCCGCCGGTCTGTATTACCTGGCTCCGTGGCAACTCGTCAAACTACTGGCCGGCGCGTTGACCTCGGTGATCGTCTGCCTCGATCCGGCCCTGGGTCTGGCCCTGACCATGTTGGCCGTGCCGTTCTACATGCATCCGCTTTCGCTGCTCGGCAAATCCTTCGCCCTGGCCGAACTGTTGCTCCTGCCGACGCTGGCGGGGTGGATTTTGCGGTTGGCGCGGAAGAGGCAAGAGGCAGGAAGCAAGAGGCAAGAGGCAAGAAGCCGCGAAGCCAGTCACCCACTTCCAGTTTCCAGTTTCCAGTTTCCAGTTTCCAGTTTCCAAAATCTAACCTCGAAAATCCAAAATCGGGCTTTCTTCTGGCCCTTCCTGGCTTTCATCATGCTCGCCATTGTCTCAACCGTGTTTGCGGAACAGCAGCGGGAAGCCTGGCGGGAGCTGCGGCTGGTCATCCTGGAGCCGGTGTTGCTTTATGCGGCATTAGTCACATTGCCGATGACGCAGCGGGAACGCTGGCGGGTGGTGGATGCCTTCGTCGCCAGCGGCGTGCTGGTAGCCGTTGTGGGCCTGATCCAGTATGGCGCGGCCTTCTGTCGCGGCGCGGCGGTCTGCGACGCGGTCGCCCGCGCGCTTGGAGAGACGATCACCGCCGAGGGAGGGATACAACGATTGCACAGCGTCTACGGCTCGCCGAACAACGTGGGGCTGTACCTGGGGCGAATCCTGCCGCTGCTGATCGCGATGACGTTGGCGAAGGGGGAGGCGCGCCGGCGCTGGTTCTACGCCCTGGCGTTAGCGCCGGTGGGGGCCGCGCTTGTGTTGAGTCTGTCACGCGGGGCTATCGTGTTGGGGATTCCGGCGGCCCTGTTGGTGATGGGATTGCTCGCCGGGCCGCGCTGGCGGCGTCTGACGGTCGTTGCGTTGGTGGTGGGGGCAGTGGCGCTGATTCCTTTGCTGCGCACGCCCCGCTTCGCCGGCATGCTGAACTTCAGTCAGGGCACCACCGGCTTCCGCGTCGCGCTGTGGCACAGTTCCCTCGGCATGATCCGCGACCATCCCTGGCTGGGCGTCGGCCCGGACAACTTCCTTTATGCGTACCGCACCCGCTATGTCCTGCCAACGGCCTGGGAAGAGTTCAACCTGGCGCATCCCCACAACGTCATGTTGGATTTTGCCGCGCGTCTGGGCGTGGGAGGGCTGGCGCTCCTGGTGTGGCTGCAAATCTGCTTCTGGCGGCGCGCCCTGCCCTTGCGCCGTCATCCAGACGCCGTTTCGCGCGCCCTGATTCTAGGAGCCATGGGGTCTATGGCGGATTTCCTGGGGCACGGGCTGGTGGATGCCTCGTATTTTGTGATCGATCTGGCGTTTGCCTTCTGTTTCACGCTGGCGTTGGTGGTGTGGCTGGAAAATCCGTCTGAAACGTGAAGTGTAATGATTTTATGTTTCACGTTTTAAAAAGATTGCGCCCCTTGATGGAAATCGGGGGCGCAATCCTTTGTGAGAAGAGGTGGGTCAGTCCACCACTTCCAGATCAATCTGGCCGACGCCGGCCTGGATGTTGACCTCGATGCGCGTTTGGGTATCTTCATAAGCCTTATTTACATAGGTGCTGCCATCCCGATACAAACCGCTGGCATCCACATCGCCTATGCCCTTATCCACCTTCACCCGCACCCCGATGGCCTCCGGCAGCACCAGGCGCATTTGCCCGACGCCGCCCTGGATGGAAACATTTACGTCATGCTCCCAATCGCCAGTGAGGTCCACCGTCACTGCACCCGTGCCCAAATCCAGTTCCAACTCGGTCAAACTGGTGTTCTCACTCAAATCCAACTCCAGATCGCCTACCCCTACCTGCACGTCCGCATGGGTCACATTGAGCGCGCCCAATTTCAGCTCGGTGTCGCCGACCCCACACTCAATGCGCAAGTCCAATGGGACCGCCTCATTGAAGCGCAAATCCCATTCGTAACGGATATTGCCCGATAAGTTGAGATTTTCGGTCTTCGGCTGTTTGATAGTCAACCGGCCCTGCTCCTCAGTCACACTATAGTCCACCTGGGGTTTCCAATTGGCAACATTGTAAGCAAAATCGGCCTGTAACAACGACTCCGCCCCCCCTGCAATCCGCAATTCTCCGGCGCCCATCTTAATATCTACGCGCGATTCCGCCGCATCCTCCAATTCCACTTCTCGGGTCTCGCGCACCAATTCACCCACTTCTACCGTGTCCACGTTGATACCGCTGAAGGAACACCCTAACACAAGCCACAGCATCCCGGCAATCAAAACATATCCCCAATGTTTATTCATGTTACCAACCTCCTGCTTGAATTATCCACCTATACGGGAAGCTCAGGCCTGAAGTTGCACCGCAAAACCTCCTTGGCGGCCGGGGCCTGCCAAGAATAATAAGCCCTGAGTTATAGCGCCCACACATCAGGGCTTTATCATTCTCGGCAGGTACAACCTGTCGAAGAGATTTTGCGGCTGAAGCCACCGGTAAGAAGGCGGTTTTGCGGTGACGGGCTACCGCCCGTCACCGCAAAACCCCTTTAAGAATCACAGCTTTAGCCGTCTCCTATGGCGCAGCGCATCATCCGGCTGGAGAATGATAAGGCCCTGCGGGCCCTGCCCACACATTGACGGAGTCATCAAATCGTAGTATCCTTGTAAATAATCTACGGCTGCCAACAAAAATATACCACGACTTCGAGGAGGGAATTTGATGAAAAATATCGGGCGCGTACTCGCGTGGACGGGTTTACTGGCTATTACTATCCTGGGAGTTTGGATTTTCATCTTGGCGCGCCAACAATTGTTAAAGTTGAGTGCCGATAGGCCGACTTTTTCGCTGCCGCAACCCCAATTGACCCCCACCATTTATCCCAGCTCGGCCACTATCATTGAAAGTGTGCAATCCCTCAGCCGTTTGGAAACTGCCACTTACCACATCGAAAAAGTGATCACTGCCGAATCTGGACAAGGCCCGTTAGGCTTCCTCTTTGGCGACAAGCTGCTCCTCATAGCCTACGGCGAAGTGATCGCCGGCGTAGACCTCGGTCAGATCGGGCCAGGAGACCTGATGATTACCCCGGATGGAACGGTCTACATCCACCTGCCGCCGGTGGAAGTGTTTGTCGCCACTTTGAACAATCAGCGCACCTACGTCTACGACCGACGCACCGGCGTTGGCGGACTGAACCCACAACTGGAGACGGCGGCCCGCCAGGAGGCCGAGCGACTCATTCTCCAGGCTGCCATCGAAGATGGATTAGAAACCAAAGCGGACGAAAACGCGCGCGATTTCTTGCGCTCGTTCTTAATCGGATTGAACGTAGAAAATGTAATTTTTGTTGATGTGCTGCCCACCCTCGTTCCCACCGCCCCGCTCACCCCGACCGTCACGCCGGCGCCCTAAACAAGGACTTGTCTATGCAGATCAAGCGCTTTCCTGAGGATTTTCAAGTCGAAGAAGATATTATGCTGCCTGAAAATCAAGGGGCGTATGCTTATTATCGTGTCGAGAAACGCGGCAGGCCAACCCTGATCGTGCGCGATGAGATGGCCGCCAAGTTGAAAGTCACGCCCAGCGCACTCGTCTTTCCCGCGCTGAAGGATGCTTCCGCGGTGACTGTGCAGTACGCCAGCGTGCGCAAACATGGCCCCGAAGAAATCCGGGGCAGTGGCTTCGTGGCGCAGCGCGTGCAATGGGGGCCGCGCGCCCTGCGCCCCCGCGACCTGCGCGGCAACCGGTTCACCATGACCATCCGCGAGCTGAGCCAGCCCCAGGCCACGGCCATGCATACAGAGTTGCGCACCCTGGAAACACAAGGCCTGCCCAACTACTTTGACGACCAGCGCTTCGGCTCATACTCCAATGATGGGTTTATCGGCAAAGCCATCTTGCAACGCGATGCGGAACAAGCAGTGCGCTTTTACCTGTCGGAAACGATGTTGGGCGATCCGCAGAGCATCCGCGAGTTCAAAGCCCTGGTAAAAAGCCATTGGGGACAGTGGGGGTACCTGTTACACCTGGCGCCGCGCCCCTCCAACTATCGCAGCGTCATCACCTATCTAAAAGATCACCCTCATGAATACCGGAAAGCCGTCAACCTCATCCAGGATCGTCTGCTTTCTATCTACCTCTCGGCGTACCAGTCGTGGATTTGGAACAACATTTTGGCACACTATTTTGACAGCCATTTTCCAACCTCCCAATGGGTGGACATCATAGGGACTACTTTTCCGCTTCCACAACCCGGCCCGGCCCTGGAAAAGCTCCAGCAAATGCAAATTGACCTTCCCCGCTTGACCGCGCGCTATGATGAAGAGGTGCAAAAAGCGGCCGATGCCATCTTTGAAAAAGAAGGCTTGACGCTCAACGATTTCAAGGCGCGCATTTTGCGGCGAGTTTACCTTTCCAGAGGAGAACGACCGGCCTGGTTCACGCCGGCGGACGTGACCGTTGGCGAGCCATTTGCCGATGACACGGAGTACGGGGACTGGGCTATCACCGTGAGCTTCACCTTGCAATCTGGCTATTATGCTCCGTTAGTCCTCAAGGCCGCCGCCGCCCGCATTGGCGCCGAATTTCGGGCGCGATAGGAACCGTCTATGACGACATTCCCCTATGTAGTCCCTCTGGGTGTGGCTGCGGCCCTGCCCGACGCCGACAACGCCAATACCTACCTGGCCGTGGTCGGCCAGAACGGTTACTGGCTGGTGGATTGCGCCGACAGCCCCATTGGACGCCTGCAACGCGCCGGCCTTGACCCGTTGGCCGTGCAGGGCATCATCATCACCCACATGCACCCCGATCACGTCTACGGCCTCCCCGCCTATCTTTTGGGCATGCTTTTACTCGCCTGGAAAGACGACGCCTGGCAGGCGCCCCCGCTGACTCTCTATGCACTCCCAGAAGTGCTGGCCCAGGTACAGACGTTGCTCGGCATCTTTGCGTCCCAATCCTGGTTTGAGCTAATCCCTTTGATCTACCGCCCCATCTCGCCGGAGCCGGCGGCGCCCGTCGCCGAGACCGCCGATTTCACCATCACCGCTTCACCCACTGAACATTCCGTGCCTTCCATCGCCCTGCGCTTCGCGGCCCATCCCGGCGAGCGCGCCTTCGTCTACTCCAGCGACACCTTCCCCTGCGCCGCCGTCGAGACGCTGGCGCGGGATGCCGCCTTGCTCTTTCACGAAGCCACCGACTCCGACAACGCTCACACTCGCCCCGCCGCCGCCGGCGTCGTCGCCCAACGCGCAAATGTGAAACGTCTGGTTCTCATTCACTATCGCACTGACCCACACGCCATGGCCTACGCCCTCGCCGAAGCCCCAAAAACCTTCGCCGGCCCCGTCGAATTGGCCCAGGCCTTCCACACCTATTCCTGGTGACTCTCGCTGGCGCGGTCAGAGACCGGCCATAGCGTTCCTCCAAGTGGTAACTTTCCTCACCCCCTCACCCCCTCTCCCTCTCTCCCCCCTCTTTCTTCCCACTCATGCTATAATCCCCCCGTATGGAAAAGAGCCAACAGCAAATCACCCGCGCCGCCGCTCTGGTGATGGTCGCCTTCGCCGTCAGCCGCATTCTGGGACTGGTGCGGCAGATGGTTTTCAGTCACTACTTCGGCGCCGGCCCGGAGATGGATGCCTACGTCGCCGCGATCCGCATCCCCGACGCCCTCTTTATGATCATCGCCGGCGGCGCGCTGGGATCGGCCTTCATCCCCCTCTTCGCTGCGCGGATCACGTTGGGCGAAACCGGCGCGGCCTGGCGGCTGGCCTCCGCCATTGTCAACCTCCTGCTCGTCGTTCTGGTGCCCATCACGCTGCTGTGCATCCTGCTGGCGCCGTGGTTGGTGCAGACCCTGATCGCGCCCGCCCTGCCTCCTGATATTCAGGCGCAAACCGCCGCCCTGATGCGCGTGATGCTCCTCTCCACGGCCATCTTCGGTGTGAGCGGCATTGTGATGGGCGTCCTCAACGCGCACCAGCACTTTCTGCTCCCGGCTATTGCTCCGGTGCTGTACAACCTAGCTCTCATCGGCGGCGCGATCTGGGGGGGATGCACCGGCATCGGCACGATGGGCGTGGCGATAGGGATGGTCGTGGGCGCCGCGAGTCACCTGTTGATTCAAGTCCCCGGTCTGCTGCGCCATCACATGCGCTACACCTTGACTCTCGGCAGAGGCGACGCCGGCGTGCTCGAAGTCGGGCGGTTGATGATCCCGCGGATGCTCGGCGTGGCCGCCTGGCAACTCAATCTGGTGGTCAGCAACAACTTCGCTTCGTGGTGGGGCGTGGGCGCGATCTCCGCGCTGGATTACGCCTATCATCTGATGTTGCTGCCGCAGGGCATCTTCGCGCAGGCCGTGGGGACGGCGGCTTTCCCCACCTTCGCGGCGCAGGCCGCGCGCGGCGCATTTGATGAGCTGCGCGCCACCCTGCTGGCGACGTTCCGCATGGTGCTGGCGATCACCCTGCCGGCCTCCGCCGGACTGATCCTGTTGGGCCGTCCGTTGATCGCCATGCTGTTTCAATACGGCGCGTTTGACGTGGATGCCACCCACGGCGTGGCCTGGGCGTTGAGTATGTTCGTGCTCGGCCTGGTGGCCTACGCGGCGGTGGAAGTGCTGGCGCGCGCGTTTTACGCCCTGCAAGACACCTGGACGCCGGCCTGGGCCGCGGTCGTCTCCGTCGTCCTCAACGTCCTGCTGAGCTTCGCTTTCCCGCCGCTGTTTGACCGCGCCGGCCCGCCCGCGCACGCCGGGCTGGCCCTCGCCAACGCCGTCGCCACCACCCTGGAAATGCTCATCCTCCTGGCCATCGTCTACCGGCGCATCCACGGCTTCAACGTCCGCCGGCTGCTGGGCTTCACCCTGCGCGCGCTCGGCGCGACGCTTGGTATGAGCGCGGGGCTGTGGATCTGGCTGACCGTGACGCCGCCCAATGCGTGGCTGCAAACCCTCGGCGGCATCGCCCTGGGCGTCCTTCTTTACGCTGGGATGGCAGTACTCTTCCGTATTGACGAACTGAACCAGGCGATGCTCACTTTGCTGCGTCGTTGACCGAAATGAGAATCTCTGATAGGACGCGAAAAAACACGGAAAAACACGGATAAGAACAAAATGAAAAAAAATCCGTGTCCGTCCGTGTTTGTCCGTGTTCCATTCCTAATCTGCTGAATCTGCTCAATCTGCTGACAGAAAAGCAAATCCAATGACTTTAATCACCCTCACCACCGACTTTGGCCTGCAAGACACCTATGTAGGCGTCATGAAAGGCGTGATCGCCGGGATCGCGCCGGGCGTCCCGTGCATTGACCTCACCCACACCATCCCCGCGCAGGATGTGCAGAGCGCGGCCTACTGGCTGTGGACGGCGCTGCCGTACTTCCCGCCGGATTCCATCCACCTGGCCGTGGTAGACCCTGGCGTGGGAACGGAACGGCGCGCGCTGGCGGCGCAGACCGCATGGGGCATTGTGGTGGGGCCGGACAACGGCGTCTTTTCCTACGTCTGGGAAGCCGCGCCGCCGCGCCAGATCGTCGCCCTGGAAAACCCCGCCTACCGTCTGCCTGCGCCCAGCGCAACCTTCCACGGACGCGACGTCTTCGCACCGGCGGCGGCGCACCT
This sequence comes from Chloroflexota bacterium, assembly GCA_029555965.1. GTDB lineage: Bacteria > Chloroflexota > Anaerolineae > B4-G1 > SLSP01 > JAKQHY01. The sequence goes on from JAKQHY010000055.1 coordinate 47,976, forward strand.
CGCGCGCGGCATCCCGCTGACAGAGTTTGGCCCGCCCATCTCCGATCCAGTGAAACTGCCCGCGCCCCATCTGGAAAGCGATGAGCAGAGCCTTGCAGGTGCCGTCATCGCCATTGACCACTTCGGCAACGCCATCACCAGCATCGGGCGGCTGGTGTGGAACGGCGGCCTCCTGCGTCTCGACCCGGCGTTCGGCCAGGGGCAGGCGCTCACGCTCAACCCGGCGCGCATGAGCGTCCACGTCGCCGGGCGCGACCTCGGCCTGGTGCGTCACACCTATGCAGACGCTTCCGCCGGGGCGCCGTTGGCCCTCATCGGCAGCGCGGGGATGCTGGAAATCGCCGTCAACCGGGGTCACGCTGTCCATGAATTAGGGGTGACCCTAGATACGCCGGTAGTGTTGCGTACAAGCAGGGATGAGGGATCAGGGATTGGGGATGAGGGATCAGGCCGCCTCAATCCCTAATCCCTCATTCCCAATCACTATTTTAAGGAAGCGCTATGAATCCAAATTACTGTTTCGTTCCAATGACGCAAGAATACGCTACTGAAATGGTACACACCTGGAAATACGCGGGTGAATATGCCATCTACGATTCTGACAAGGAAGCCGACCACCTGCTGGATTCCGAGGGTTGGGGGCGGGGCATTTTTGCCGTGCTCAACCCGGCAGGTGATTTCATCGGAGAGGTTTCCGTCGAGTTCTATGACGCACAGGAAAACTGTACCGAATACACAGAATATGGCAATGAGGCCTTGATCAACCAACGCGAACTATGGATCGGTTTTGGCCTGCGCCCCGACCTGGTCGGCGGCGGGCATGGAAGCGAGTTTGTCGCCGCCGCCGTCGAGTTTGCCGTCCGCCAATGCCGTTATCACGGCGACTACGCTCACCTGGGCGTCGCCCAATTCAACCAGCGCGCTATCAAAGCCTACCAAAAAGCCGGATTTGAAATCTACGACCAGACCACCGGCGCCATCGGCGCCGAGACCTTTGAATGTTTCTACATGCGGAAGAAATTGCGAGAGGCGAGTGAGGAGTGAGGAGTGAGAAATTAGGAGTGAGGTGTGAGGTGTTGCGGATCAGCGGATCAGCGGATCAGCGAATCCTAACTCGCAACCCCTAACTCGCAACCCCTAACTCGCCACTCCTCACTCAGTCCTCAGTCCTCAGCACTCAGCACTAAAAAAAGGAGCGAACAATGAACGACTACTTTGTCATTGAAGGTGGACATCCCCTCAAAGGGGAAATCACGCCGGGCGGCAACAAGAACGCGGCGCTACCCCTGCTGGCCGCTGCGCTGCTGACCGACGAGCCGGTCACGCTGCGCAACCTCCCGGCCATCCGCGACGTGGAAGTGATGGGCGATTTGCTTGAAGTGCTAGGCGTGCAGGTGACGCGCCAGGACGCCCAGACCTGGACGCTGCACGCGCAGAACGTCCACCTGCCGCAAACGGGCATGGATCGGGAACAGTTCCGCGCCATTCGCGGCTCTATCCTGATGGCTGGGCCGCTACTGGCGCGGTTGGGCCAGGTCGAAATCCCCTCCCCCGGCGGCGACATGATCGGCCGTCGCCGCGTGGACACGCACTTCCTGGCCTTCCAGGAACTCGGCGGCACCCTCACCCTGGAAAGCGGCGGCATTCACGTCAGCGCGGATAAACTGCGCGGCGCGGACATCCTGCTCGACCAGGCCAGCGTCACCGGCACGGAAAACGCCGTGATGGCGGCGGCGCTGGCAGAGGGCACCACCGTCCTGCGCAACGCCGCCTCCGAGCCGCACGTCCAGGATTTGTGCCGGATGCTCAACCAGATGGGCGCCAACATCAATGGCATCGGCTCCAACACCCTCATCATCGAAGGCGTCGCCCGCCTGCACGGCGCAGATTTCACCCTCCCCTCCGACCACATCGAGGTGGGCAGTTACCTGGCGCTGGCTGCCGCCACCCACGGCGAGCTGCTCATCCGCAACGCCGTCCCCCACAACCTGCGCATGACCCTGATGACCTTCGAGCGACTGGGCGTCCGAGCCGAAGTGCGCGGCGACGACCTGTTCGTGTCCTCCGGGCAATCGCTCAAAATCGTGCCGGATATGGGCGGCGCGATTCCCTCCATCGCCGATGAGCCGTGGCCGGCCTTCCCCGCCGACCTGATGAGCATTGCGTTGGTGCTGGCGACCCAATGCGAAGGAGTGGTCATCTTCCACGAAAAAATGTTCGAGAGCCGTCTATACTTCGTGGACAAACTTATCCCAATGGGGGCGCGCATCGTCCTCTGCGATCCACACCGCGCCCTGGTCTACGGCCCTTCGCAACTTCATGGCGACTTAATGGAAAGCCCTGACATCCGCGCAGGTATGGCAATGTTGATTGCGTCCCTGGCGGCGGAAGGCGTCAGCACCATCCACAATATCCGCCAGATTGATCGGGGGTATGCCCGCATTGAAGAAAAGCTGATCCCGCTCGGCGCGCGCATCCAGCGCCTGCAACGCGGCAATGACTGAGTGTTTCACGCGAAGGCGCAAAGACGCAAAGAAATTTTAAAAACTCTGCGTCTCTGCGTTAATCTCTTATGGAAAACAAATTCCAGCGCAAACTCCACCGGCTGGGCGTGGTGAAGGGGATCAAGGGCCTCAAATCCCCGCCGCGCCCGGTCGAAATTACGCCGCCCCCCGCGCCGCCCGCTACGCTGCCGGGCATCGAAGTTCCCACGGCGCACGGGCCGGTCTGGGTGGATCGGCGCGTGTACGACGCCGCCTACCGCCATGGAACCTACGCGCTGGGCGACGTGGCGCAGTGCTCGGTGGACGCGCTGGCGCTGCTCGGCGAGGCCGGATTGGGCGCGCGCCCGCTCTTCCTCGACACGGAGACGACCGGGCTGGCGGGCGGCGCGGGCACGCTCGTCTTCCTCACCGGCGTCGCGCTCTGGGATGAGGCGCAGTTGACGCTCCATCAAGTCTTCCTGCGCGATCCCGCCGAAGAACCCGCCGCGCTCCACTACCTCGCCGACGTGCTCGCCTCCGCCACCGGCCTCGTCACCTTCAACGGGCGCGGCTTCGACGTGCCGCTGCTGCAAAACCGCTTCATCCTCAACCGGCTGCCGCCCCAATGGACGACCCGGCCGCACCTCGACTTGCTCTCCGTGGCGCGGCAACTCTGGCGCGACCATCTTCCCTTGCGGCGGCTGGGTGAGCTGGAGACGCACATCCTCGGCGTGACTCGCGCCGAGACGGACATTGACTCGGCCCTCATCCCCGAAATGTACGTCAACTACCTGCGCACCGGCGCGACGGGCGACATGGCGCGCATCTTCTACCACAACCTGGTGGACGTGCTGAGCCTCGTCACATTGTTGACGCACACGGCGCGGATGGCAGCCGCGCCGGAGCCGCTGCATCTGGCTGCCGGGGAGTGGGCCGGCATGGGTCGCGTCTACGACCGGGCCGGGCGTGAGGCGGACGCGCTCGCCGCGTGGGAGCGCGCCCTCTCCGGCGACGCCGGCGACCTCGACCCCGCGTGCGCCGCCCGGCTCTGGCGTGAGATCGGCGCGCGTCACCGCCGCGCTGGCGCGTGGGAGTCCGCCTGCGCCGCCTGGGAGGCCTGGGCCGCGCGCCTCCCGCTCGATGTCGAGCCGCTGATCGAGCGCGCCAAGTATGACGAGTGGACGGCCCGCGACCTCGATGCCGCCCTCGCCGAAACCATCGCCGCTCTAGAACGTGCATCCCAACAACAGCGCGGCCCCATGCGCACACTGCTCATCGCCGATTTGCGTCACCGCCAGGAACGGTTGGAGCGAAAAAGAGCGAATGAGCGGATCAGCGAGAAAGCGGATCAGCGAAAAAGCGAGTGAGCGAGCATCCAGCATCGAGCATCCAGCATCCAGCATCGAGCATCCAGCATCGAGCATCCAGTATCGAGCATCCAGCATCCAGCATCCAAAATCCAAAATCAGGAGTCCTTATGCAACTGTTATTAGCTACCCATAACCGGGGCAAACGTCGTGAATGGCTCCCGCTGCTGGCGGGATTGGACATCGAATTGCTGCTGCCCGACGACTTGGGCCTGACCGACGAGATTGCAGAGACGGGCACGACCTACCGCGAGAACGCACTGATCAAAGCGCGCGCGCTGGCGGCGCTTTCCGGGCTGCCCGCGCTGGCCGACGACTCCGGCCTGGAGGTGGACGCGCTCGAGGGCGCGCCGGGCGTCTACTCGGCGCGCTATCACCTGGGCGACGACGCCGTGCGATATCGGGCGCTGCTCAAGGCGCTGGCGGACGTCCCCGAGGGGGCGCGGGGCGCGCGCTTCCGCTGCCTCGCCGCGCTGGTGCTGCCCGATGGTCGTGAATTTCTTACGGAGGGCGTCTGCGAGGGCGTCATCGCCTTTGAGCCATGCGGCGAGGCCGGCTTCGGCTACGATCCGGTCTTCTACATGCCGGAGCGTGGCGTCACGATGGCCCAGCTATCCGCCGAAGAGAAGAACCGCATCAGCCACCGCGCCCGCGCTGCACAGCAGATGTGCGAGGTGTTGGTGCGCGAGTTAGGAGTGAGGCGTGAGGAGGGGCGGGAATGAAAAAAGAGGAATTACAGGAAGTCATTGCATTGGTTCGGGATAAACAGGACGAGCAGGCGCGCGACTTGTTGGTGGAGATACTCAAGAAGGATGAAAAAGATGACACGGCCTGGGTCTGGATGGCGAGTGTGGCGGAGACTCCAACATTGCGGCGGGAGTGCCTTGAGGAGGCGCTCAAGCATAATCCGCGCAACAAAGTCGCTCTGAAAGCGCTGGAAAACATGGAGGAGCCGGAAACCGCGGTGGTGGTAGGACAACGTCAGAGCGTCAGGGCGGCTCAGCCGGATAAAATCCCTGTGATTGCCCACGTTCTGTGTGGCTGGCCGCTCATTCTGGTGGCGATGGGGGGGATGATAGGCGGCGCGTTGGGCGGTCTGGCTTATGGCATCAATATCACCCTTTACAAGTCAAATATCCCGGTCATTCTCAAGATCATTCTCAATATCGTCGTAGGGATCGCCGCCATCGTGTTATGGCTGATCATCGGAACATGGGTTCAGTCACAGTTTTAGACATGCCAGGCGTCGGGGAGTGCGCTAGGAGTGGCAAGTTAGGAGTTAGGATTTGCCCGTTCGCCGATCCGCCGATCCGCTGATCCGCTGATCCGCTGATCCGCTCACTCGCTTTTTCGCAGGAATACGACAATGAATGAAACACTGGGGTTACTTTTGCTGGCCCTGTCCCTCGGCGGGGCGACGGCGTGGGCGACGACCGGCGCATTTAGCGTCGGCGGATTTGTGATCCTGGCGGCGTTGATCGCGGCGTTGGGAAAATGGTTGCGCCGTTTGCCGCCGTGGAGCAGCCCGATCCTCGCGCCGATGGTCGTCTTGATCGGCTGGCTGCTTCACGCAAAGCGCTGGGGTGGGGAACCGCTCTGGCCGGCGCTCTGCCTGGGATTGACGCTGCTGGCTGTAGCCTGGGAAACCATCCCGCCGGCGGCCTGGACGCGCGGGCTTACCCCGGCGCGGCTGCTCGTGGGGGCCTACGGCTTGCTCGCGCTCAGCATCGCGCTGGGTGGGATGCCGACGTGGTGCCTGCTGACCTTCCTCACCGCGCCTATCGCCTGGCGCGCGCGAACCGATCCTGACGCCCGCGCCCAACTCACGCCACTGCTCGCCCTCTTCATCACCGTCGGCTACCTGATCAAAGGCTTGATCCGCTGATTATCTCAAAAATTCACCGCCGAGTCGCAGAGAACGCAGAGTTTCCCTGACGATGCGACTACCCGACTGACGACTATCAGACTATTCTCAAAGGAGTACCCACAATGACCAATACTCAATCCCCCCCTCTCCCCCTCTCCCCCTCTCCCCCTCTCGAAACCGACCTCCGCACCTACCGCCCGTCCGACCTGGAATCCCTGCCTGCCGACTTCGTCTGGCCGCGCTACGAGGGCCTGTCCGTCGGCAACCTGGCGGCGACGATGGCGGGCGCGCTCGGCGCGACGCTGCCCGGCGCGCTCCCTCCGCTGCGCGCCGATCTGCTGAATGGAATGCTCGACGGCGTCCGGCGCGTCGTGCTGGTCGTCATTGACGCGCTGGGCTGGGAGCAACTGCGCTGGGTGATGGACAACGACGCCGATTCGCCGTTCCATCGCCTGGCGGAACAGGGCCGGCTGCTGCCATTGACCACGGTAAGCCCCTCCACCACCACCAACGTCCTCAGCACGATCTGGTCGGGCTTCGCGCCGGTGCAGCACGGACAGCTCGCCTACGAGATGTGGCTGCGCGAATGGCTGATGGTGGTCGAATCCATCGCCTTCTCGTCGCCGCACGAAGCGTTCAAGCGGACGCTGATGCGCTGGGGGTTTGAGCCGGAAAAGTTTCAGCCGATCCCGGCGATAGGGGAGCAACTGGCCGCCCAGGGCGTTCCCGGCTACGCGCTCACCTTCAAGGAATTTGTGGACTCGCCGCTGTCCCGGATGAATCACCGGGGGATGGCGGAGGTGTATAAGTACAGCACGAACTCCGACTTTTGGGTGACGCTGCGCCGCACCCTGATGGAGTACCATACTGCGCCCCGCGCCCTCTTTACCGGCTACCTGTGCGAGGTGGATACCCTGGCGCACGCCTGGGGGCCGTTCGACGAGACCGGCGACGCCGAAATCCGCACGTTGGGCTGGCAGATCGAGGAAGTGTTCCTCAAGCAGCTCCCCGCCGCCGCCCGCGAGGGGACGCTGCTGCTGCTCACGGCGGATCATGGCCAGCTCGCCACCCCGCCGTCGGCGATGATCCCGCTCAACGCGCATCCGCAGCTTTACGACGCGCTGGTCATCCCGCCCGTGGGCGAGGCGCGCGTCCCCTTCTTTTACATCCGCCACGGCCACTACGACGCCGTGTGGGAGTACCTGCACACCCATCTGGCGGAGCAGTTCGTCTTCATGTCCCAGGAAGAAGTTCTCCAAACTGGCCTGCTGGGGCCAGGCGAGATGTACGCCGAAG
>JAKQHY010000081.1 GCA_029555965.1 Chloroflexota bacterium
CCATTCCACCTCGGTGTACTCTTCCGGCAGCGTGAAATAGGGCACAACCCGTTCCTCGGGATTTGGCCCGGTCGCCAGCGCCCAATTTAGCAAATGCGGTATAGGCATTTGGTCGCCGGCCTGAATGTTGTAAATGAAGTCAATCTCACTGTTGGTATAGTCTGACAACAAGCGCTCCATTGTTGAAAATGCGAAATACGAGAGGTCATAAAAACGAATCGCGGGCTTGGGGCCGGTTTCCGGCATAACGGCCATCATTTCATCCAGCGATAAATGATGGGGCGTGAAGGGTGCAAAACCGTGCTCCGCGTCGTAGCGATAAACGATGAAGTTGTCCACCCAGACCGTGCCCGGTTCTTCAATTTCCAGGCCAAAGCCACCGTGAGAAGTTGCGGGGTCTGGATAGGGTGGGCCGGTGAAGTCGAAGGTGTACTGCCGCCACTCGCCCGTCACCGTCCAGGGCGTAGCTTGGCTGACCGATTCGTAATACGGGCCGGCGCCCACGAAGCGCACCGCGCCACTCGCCAGTCCCTCCTGCCGTAGCCAGACCGATGCGCGGTAGGCCGCGCCCGGCTCAAGCTGACTGTACCACTGACCTTCGCCGTCATCGTAGCCGTGGAACAGGTATTGCACAAAGTGGCCCCATTCTTTTTCCGGCGTGATGACCAGTTCCAGGCAAGTATCGCCCGGCTCGGTAAATGCCGGTGGAATCGCGCCCGGATGCGGCGTCAATGTGGCCGTCACACCTGCGGGGGTGGTCAAAATACCATTGTTTGCATCAAACCATTCCAGCAAACGGGGGTGTACATCATTAGCGGCGATTTGCGTCTTGATGAGCGTGATGATCGCGTGGTCGCCATACGCCAGTGGGATGGCGTCGTCGCTGAGGTACACGCGGTTGACCGCGCCCTCGGAGCCTTCTGCCACCCAGCCGCCATCAGGCACGGTGGTCGCGCCTAGGAAGATGACGTGGTCGGCGCCGGTCACATTCTGCATTTCCGTCCCGTTGTTGTAAGAAAGCGGCTGCCCGTCGCTGTCCACAATGCGATACAGCCGCACGTCCGCGCCATCGCCGAAGCCGGTGCGGTTCAGATCCCACATGTGGACCCCGCCGAGGCTCTGATCCCACTCGATCCAGCCGCGGCCGGCGCGTTCTACGCGCACCAAAAAGCGGATGACCGCTGGCTCCATCCCGGAGCCACGGATGAAGTTATTGGTGGCGAAGTTCGTCCCGCCGGTCACCTTCGTCAGATTCGCGCCGATGGGTTCAATATCGCTCATCACCACCGTGGCGTTGATCACGATGTCCGCCGGTGTCTGCGGGCCGCCCACCTGCGCGGCCACAAACTGCGGAGTCGCCAGGCAAATGTATGCCAGAGCTAAACCCAAAATAAGTCTGGTGAAAAATTTTATAGTTTTCATTTGTGATGGATCCTTCGCAAAGGTAAATATTAGGTAACTATTCAGGCGTGTAAAGGGGGGGCGGGAGAACGGCAGGGCGAAAAGGGGTGCCCACCAGAGCAAGGCGTAGCGCTTCCAGGACATTCTGACCATTTTTGCGCGCAGTCGAGAGGTAGCTGCGAATACGGCAAAAGACTTCGGCCCCGGTGGTGGTGCGAAAGCCGCCGACCCCTTTTGCTTGAGTTTGACCATGCGCAAGTCGCGTTCGGCCAGGTTGTTATCAAACGGCACCACCAGTTTCTCCACTCTTCGACGAGCAGGTCTATGGTGTAGAATTCTGCGCCCGGCTTGAGATGTTCTTGAGCAAAACCACCACCATCACCAGGTTAACCAGAGTAATCGTGGGGAAAACAACCAGTTCAACGGCACTGACCGGCACGCCCACCTGCGCCATGTTGAGTCCCATCAGGCTGACGGCAACGCCCATCGTCACGAACTTCAGCATCCCGACCGAGGCCAGCAGGTAGCCCCACGCGCTGCGGCGCAGCAACAGGATGCCTGCCAGCACACACAGGGGCACAATCAGCGCCAAATCCAGCGCCTGGATGAACATGCTCGTCACATTATCCAACGCAGGGATGGCGCCCGGCGTGAAGGTGGCGGCAATGCGTCCCAGCCAGGCGAGCGCCAGGAACGCCGCCGCAAAAAAGAGCAAGCCGGCTATCCAGCCGCGCGGCAGCTTCACGGAGAAGTGCGCCGGGAGCGTGTTCAGATCGAAGGACATCATACTCAAGATAAAGGCGTACAGGCTCAGGCTGAACAGCGCCACATACACCAGGAACAGCGCGTTATAGGCCGCGCCAAAGCACATGGACATGTACGTGTACAGGAAAAATCCGAGCGTGCCGGTGAGCAGCAGCCGCCCGCGCAACGAGTCGCGCCAGGCTAACCAGAAGGAAATCGCCAGCAGCGGCAGGCCGAGGCCGAGCGTGACCAGATCGTTGGCCTGCATTTGGGCGGCGGAGCTGACCGTATCCCAATAGTACAGGCCGCGCGCGTTGAGCGTGACCTGTTCGCCGCGAAAATTGGTGAGCGGGTAGGGTTGGCCCGCCGCCGGCCACAGCCCACTCAGGGTGGCGACCAGGGTGAGCACAAAAATTAAGGGAACGAGCCATTTTAGTGCATGATTCATGACCGCCTCGCATAGATAGATCAAGAACTTACACGGACTATTTCCATACCGGTTGGAATATTTTCGCGTTTTCTGGAAAATAGACAACTGTGAGCGTATCTCCCGTCTTCACCCGCTTGAAGCGCCCCATGTCCACATGACGCCGGATCCGTCCCAGGCCGGAGAGCTTGTAAGCCCCGTAATAATCGGGGCTTTCCCCATCAGCGTATTCAAACGTATCAACCAAGGAGAGTTTAAGGTGAGGTTAACCTTGTACTGAAAAATGGTAAAATTTCTGCATCCTGAAAGATGCGTCATGAGTTTAACAAAATGTTAACCGGCAGACTATACCCCGTTAACATAGTGGGTTTACCATAAAGCTATGCTCGCTATCGGGATGTTTTTACAAAACCGCCATCGCCTGGAAACCACGTTTTGGGCGCAGAAGCAGTTCATCCAGGAGGCGCAGTTGCTCTATCAACTGCGCCACCCGCACATCCCGCGCGTCATTGATTACTTCCTCATCCCGCGTCAGGGGCAATATCTGGTGATGGATTACGTCCCCGGCGAAAACCTGGAGGCCATCGTCAGGCCGCATAGCGCGCTCGGTGAGGTGGAAGCCCTGGCGTGCATGGCGCAAGTGCTGGACGCGCTCATCTACCTGCACGACCAGGCCATCATCTACCGCGACGTGAAGCCCTGGTGGATCACGCGGTCTGGACGACCGACTCCCTGCTCACGCTCTCGCGGCGCACGCAACCACCGCCGGAAACGCCGTCGTTCCCCTTGCCGGCAGAGCGCACGGGTACGGCCGTCGTCATCAACCTGTCGTCCGCCGCGCCGGCCGCTGTTGCGCCGCTCCCCACGGCTGCGCCGGAAGTCGGCCATACCACGCCCACGCCCTCCGTTGTCTTTTTGCCAGAGTACTATCTGGCCGAGGCGCCCGTCACTCACGCCCTGTACGTTTGCCACGCACGGGTTCCGGGTGGCGTTATCCCGCTGATAAACTAAAATCTTTGTCAACGGATTGAGCGGATTAAGCGGATTCTTGATCCTCTCATTCTGTAAATCCTGTTATTATTGGAGGGTACAATGAGTGCTCCACTATTGTTCTGGCTGGTGTTTCTGTTCATCGGCGGCATCGGGCTGTTGTTCACAGGCGTTATCGTTTATCAAATGACGAAAGCGGTTAAACGCGCCGGGGGCTTGCAGGGAATCTCCAATCAAATGCAGGCGCAGGCCGCCGCGCTCCGTCCGGCGTGGCAGTACCCCGTCGTCGCGCCGATCTGGCCGGCGGGCACGGCGCTGGGCTGCGGCTTCAGCCTGGGCCTGCTGGGGCTGATCCTGGTGGCCGGCGGTTGGCTGGCACAGCAGCATCATATTCGTGAGGTGCGGTTGTTGCAAACCGAGGGCGTCGTGGGCGTCGCGTCCGTCACCAGGCAGCGGATCTCTGAAAGCGACGACAGTGAGACTTACTACGTCACATTTGCCTTCACCGCCATCGCCAATGACCATCGGGTGGAGGTGCGGAAGGAAGTGAGTGTGCCGGAAAGTTTCTATGAACGGGTAGAGTACGGCAGCCAAATTGAGGTGGTCTACGCGCGCAGCGATCCGCACGTCGTCAAAATCCGCGCCTTTTACACGCCGGGGAAAGTCGAATACTGGTGGCTGATCGGCCTCGGCAGCCTCGGGGCGCTGTGTCTGTTCTTTACGTGGCTGTTGCTGGGCGTCTATCGCAACGCCCGCCGCCTGGACGCGGAAGGGCTGGTCGCCAGGGTGACGTTGCTGGATTGCTTCGAGCACTCCGATTCCGACAGCACCACGTACTACATCGCCTACGAACTGCCCGGCGTCGGCCCGGTGCGACAGGGAGTGGAGAAGAAAATCTACAACCGACTGAGCGTCGGGCAGACGTTCAACCTCGCCTATCTGCCCGATAACCCGAAGTTATTCCGCCCGTTGTGGGAGTAAGGTGCTCCAGGCCGCCGCGCCGGATGCGCAGCCGGTGGACACGGCCTTCTTCGACGGCGCAGTGCTGACGAGTGCGGCGGAATTCCAACACCTTCTGCCGTGTATCAAGGTCATCGTCGGGGTAATGGCGAAAAACACACCCGATCACCGCGATTGGTAATGCCATTCGCGGGCGGGATAGCCCCCATAGAGAATTGTCTGCTGCGTCGAATAAAACGCACGTATGCCGCGTTATATAGATGGTGCAAACGACGTATCAAACCGCCATCCAGGAAAAGTGCCTTTGGTATGAAACCTTTCAGTCAAGAATCCGTCCCGGCCGGTCTGCCGATCACACGCTCTCTCACGCTCGTTTACGGACTCTCGCTCGCTGTCGCCATCTTAATGACCGGCGCATCCGTCGCCGGCCTCCTCGCGCCGGATGCGCTCTATCCCACCGCCGTGTTGCGGCAATCCTCCGTGCCCAATGATGCCGTGAACCTCCTCCTCGGCCTGCCTATCCTCCTGGGCGTCATGGCGCTGACGCGGCGCGACAAGCTGCTGGGACTGCTCTTCTGGCCCGGCGCATTGCTCTACGTGCTCTACAACACTCTCGCCTACGTTTTTGCCATGCCGTTCGGTTGGATGACGGCGCTCTATGCCGCCCTGGCCCTCCTCAGCGCGGCCACGCCGGTTGCCCTTATAGCGCGGGTGGATCGGGAAGCCATCCGACGGCAGTTTGCCGACGCCGTCCCCGCGCGCGTTCCGGGCGGCGCGTTGGTGGGCTTCGGCGCGTTGTTCTTGCTGCGCGGCGCCGGCCTCGTGGCGAACGCTCTCTCCGGGCAGGCCGTACTGCTGCCGACCGAAGGCGCGCTGCTGATTGCTGACACAGTGTTCAGTGTAGCGTGGATCGTGGGCGGCGTGCTGTTGTGGCGACGCCAGGCGTTGGGCTACGTGCTGGGCGCGGGACTGCTCTTTCAGGCCAGCGCGCTTTTTGTTGGGTTGATCCTCGTCTTGCTCTTGCGCCCGCTTCTGACGCCTGCGCCCTTTGTCCTGGCCGACGTGATCGTGATTGTGGGTATGACCTTGATTTGTCTCGCGCCCTTCGCGTTGTTTACACGCGGCGTGCTCTTGCAGCAAGGGTAACGCTAATGCAAATGAAAAACACCCACACTACAGCTTAAAAGAGCAATGATTTCATGCCAGCAACAGCAGACGATGACAAAGCGCAGTTGGGCGCAGACGCTCGCTATTTCAGAAGCAATGTGAGTTGCGGTGTGTTTCATCACGAGCGCGCACTCACAAATTGCGAGGGCCGTGTATAATGGCTTTATGTTCGCGCCGATTTTGACCGGTTGATTTTTACCTCAACCTGAACGGCAAACGCTTTATCACACAACTGCATTGACACAAAGGAGAAACCATGTCAGACTCAGTCCTCGTGACGTATGCAACCCGTTACGGTTCCACCCAGGAAGTGGCCGAAAAAGTCGCCGCGACGCTGCGCGAAAGCAGCCTGGCGGTGGACGTGCAACCCGCGAAGCAAGTGCGGTCGCTGGCGGGCTACCGCGCGGTCGTGTTGGGCGCGCCGCTCTACATCGGGAGCTGGCTCAAGGACGCACAACGCTTCCTCACGCAGCACCAGGCCGCGCTGGAAAAGCTGCCCGTCGCCCTCTTCTCACTCGGCCCGACGCGCGCCGATGAAGGGCTGGCGGAAGTGCGCGCCTCGCTGGATGCCCAGGTGGGCAAATACCCCTGGCTCAAACCGGTGGCGGTGGAACTTTTCGGCGGCAAGTATGATCCGGACAAATTGCGCTTCCCCGACACGATCCTCAAGATCATCCCCGCCAGCCCGCTCCACGGCGCGCCGGCCAGCGACATCCGCGATTGGGACGCCATCCGCGCCTGGGCCAACAGTCTCACTGAAAAACTTTGAACGCAGAGGTTTGCTACTTTTCCGGCACAGGAAACTCGTTAGCGGTCGCTCGGAAACTGGCCGAAAAACTCAACGGGACCCTGCACGCGATCCCAATCCTGATGGATCAAGAGCGGATCACCCCGCAGGCCGACGCGCTGGGTCTGGTGTTCCCCGTCTACAACAAGGGGCTGCCGCTGATTCTCAACCGTTTTGTAGATAAACTGGCGGGGTTGGAAGCCACGTATCTGTTTGCCGTCTGTACGTATGGCGACACCATCGGTATGGCTATTCCCCATCTGGCGAAACTCATAGCGGCGCGCGGCGGGCGCCTTGCCGCCGGATTCGGCGTGCGGATGCCATATAACTACCTCACGCCCACCCTCAAGCTCAACGGCTTCTTCAGCGCGTTTACTCTCCGAGAAGTCCCCCTTGAGAAACAACGCGCCTTACTGGACGCGGCGCTGACGCGCATTGAACCGATCGTCGCCTACATCCGCGCCGGGCAATCGGGGGACTTTGAGATCACCGCCGATTTCCTCACCCGCCTGGCAGATCGCCTCAACTTGAATGAGACCCTCGGTAAGTCAACGTGGCTGAAAATCGCCGGCGTTACAGAACCGACTGAACTGTCCTTTTTGGAAAGTCGCCAGTTGATGGATCGGGCCTTCCATGCGGATGAGCATTGCATTGGCTGCGGCACATGCGCCCGGATTTGCCCGGTTGACAACATCCGCATCGTTGAAGGCAAACCGCAGTGGCAAGAGCGCTGCGAGCAGTGCTTCGCCTGCTTGCAGTGGTGCCCGCAGCAGGCGATCCAGTTTGGGAGCCACACCGCCGGCAAGCGGCGGTATCACCATCCTGACGTGAAATTGGCAGATATGGTGAGGGCAAAATGAAAAGTGCGACGATGACCAGCCCGATCTCATCCCCCGGGCGCTCTACAACGAGCGATTTGAACGCTGGTTTGGCGATCTGAAACCCGGCGAGGCTCTCCGCTGAGAGTTCAGAGTGCGTATCATAAATTTAGCGAAAGGATACTTTGATCATGAAAGCTTTAGTGGTCTACGATTCAGTGTTTGGCAACACGGAAAAAGTCGCGCAGGCGATAGGGACTGCGCTGGGCGCGCAAACGCTCCGCGTAGGCGACGTGAAGCCGGAGCATCTGACCGGCCTGGATACGCTGATTGTCGGCTCGCCAACGCAAGCATTTCAACCGTTGAAACCTGTCAAAACCTGGTTGAACGCCATGCCGGCGGGGACGCTCAAAGGCGTTAAAGTGGCGGCTTTCGACACGCGCATGGATGTCAAAGAAGTTAACAATGCGGTCCTGACCGTATTCGCCAAAATCTTCGGCTACGCCGCCGAACCGATAGCGGCGCGGTTGGTCAAGAAAGGCGGGACGCAGGCGATGCCCCCGGTGGGCTTGTTCGTCAACGGCAAGGAAGGCCCGCTGAAGGACGGTGAGTTGGCGCGCGCGGCGGCATGGGCGCGGCAACTGCAAACAGGGAAGTGAATCCCATGACGTCGGGGAAAACGAACGATTTATACCGCCTACAGAAAAAAGACATTCACCGCGCAGCCCTGATGTTGGCCGACGCCTTCCAGCACGACCCGGTATGGAACATGGTCTTTGGCGACACTACGCTGGCGCAAAGAGCGTATGCTTTTGAGACGCCCGTCCGCTATGGCTTGAAATACGGGGAAGTTTACGCGCCTTCAGAAACGCTGGAAGGCGTCGCCGCCTGGCTGCCGGGTACGGTGGCCGATATGACCTTCTGGCGCATCCTGCGCAGCGGCGCATTATGGTCGGGGATGAAACTCGGCGCACAAATTATGGGGAAGATGCAGCCCGTCTTCCGGCCCATCCAAATAGACCGTCGCGAGACGATGCGGGGAAAATCCTACCTCTATCTCCAAATCATTGGCGTGGCCCCGGACTTTCAAGGGCAAGGGTTCGCCGGCAAACTGTTGCGCGCCCTCATCGAAAAAAGCGCGCAGGCCGGCGTTTCACTCTATCTGGAAACGGAAACCGAGGCCAATGTCAGCATGTACGAACATTTCGGGTTTACCGTCGTCAAAGAGATTGTGCTTCCCATCATTAACCTGCCGATGTGGGAAATGACGCGAATGATCGCGTCCCGGCCCGTTCTCAGTTAAAATGCTTCAACTTACGCGGCGCACCTAACCCCTCGCGCTGGTAGGGCGATGTACTCTCCGGCGTCGCCCGCCAGCGCACCAGCCCGATTTCCCCGTTTTGAATTTCCAGCCCGGTGAGCGCCCTCGACCACCATTTTCTTTCTCTTCTGTTATCCTTCAAACCGATACCGATGCCCCGCACGGTGACGATCCGGGTTGGGGTATCGGGACAGGCTGAATCTTGCAGCGCAGCCAGTGGATGGATATGAACGTCCATGGTGCAACTGTCCACATTGCACAGGTTGAAAAATTGGAACAACCTTGAATAAAAGGGTTTAACACAATCAGATCAGCCACCAATGGAGTAAGTTCCGTATCAATGGCCCCTGGACGAATTTCGCGGGCGATCTTATATATAGTCACCCGTTTGTGCCATACAAGTTCCCAGTTCCCCCTGAATTACACATGCTGACCAATCAATGTAGCCAGTTGGATCAACACGGTTAACCGGATTGTTACTGGCATAACGATACATCGGTGTTTGCATTAAAGTATCTGATTGTGTAAACCTGCCCGTCCCGCCATCATACCACCGCGCCCACAGATACGTCAACCCCACGCCCGCATCAAACCACTCCCCGGTGAACCCCAACCCCGTCTGCGCCCCGCCGATTTCCTCCCCATACGGCGACCACTCGCGGGCGGCAGTCACCGCGCCGGCATCGGTCTCCTGGCGCACGGAACCCAGCGCGTCGGGCAACACAAACGTCCAGTCGTCACCGCTCTGCCAGCCGAGGGTATCGTAGCCGATGAGATACAGGGAATCGCCGTCGCTCAATAGCTCCGGCACGCCCGTGGCCCAATCCCAGGTGAAGGTGTCAACGGATTGAACGGAGGCCACGGATTGGGAACGGGCTATCCGCAGGCCATCCGCATTATACGTGTACACCAATGTTGCGGTGAGACTCTGCGCCTGCACCATCCGCCCGGCGGCGTTATAGGTGTAGGTGAACGCGCCATCGAAGGTCAGGTTGCCCCGATCATCCCAAGTGTGTACCGCGCCATCCGCACTTGTCAAGCGATTTGCCGCATCTGCGTTCCAAACAGTTGTCAATTCCTGGTAATCATTGTAAACTTTGATAGCAGTTTCCCCTCCGCTGAACTTAGGGTATCCTTCTGTTATCTGGTGTAGTCATGATAATCGGGCCGGACGACTTTATCAAATCTGCCATGATGCTGGCGGTGGACGTTTTTTATCATCCTGATTGCGCCGTGGCGTTCGGGGTGGGATTTTGTCATTGGGAGGATGCCGCCCCTGCCGGTGAGTGACAGGTTGCTCTTGCCGGGGTTGCCAATTATGAGCTGGGACAGTTTTACCGGCGTGAATTGCCCTGTATCCTGGCGCTACTGCAACGCCTGGGCGTCCTGCCGACTTGCCTCCTGATGGAGCAGTAGTCGCGGCGACGCTTGAGAAACCATTCAATCTCCGCAGAGCATGGAGGATGACCATGACAAAAACCTTTACGGACAAAATGGCTCTATGGCCGGATGTGCCGCCGGCGTCATCGCCGGAGGATGATTTTCGCCCCTGGCTGGAAGCGTATGTGCTGCCGACCGAGACGCCGCTCGGCGCGGTGCTGGTGTGCCCCGGCGGGGGATACAACCATCGCGCCCCCCATGAGGCGGAGCCGATAGCGCGGCGTTTCAACGCGAGCGGCTACCATGCCTTTGTCGTTCACTATCGCGTCGCGCCGCACCGCCACCCCGCGCCGCTGCTTGATGTGGCGCGGGCGCTGCGCATCATCCGCCAGCGCGCCGCCCGTTGGCGCGTGGCCCCGGCGCGCGTGGCTGTGTTAGGCTTCTCGGCCGGCGGGCACCTCGCCGCGAGCCTGGGGGTGCATTTTGGGATGACCGGGCTTCAGCAGGGGGATGCGCTGGATGCTCTCAGCCCGCGCCCCGATGCGCTCATCCTCTGCTATCCTGTGATTTCCGCCGGCATCTATGGTCACGGCGGTTCGTTCGAGTCGCTGCTTGGCCCGGCGGCATTGCCGGAATTGCGGCAGTGGATGTCATTGGAGCATCAGGTGACGGCGGAGACGCCCCCGACGTTCCTCTGGCATACGGCGGATGATGGCAGCGTGCCGGTGGAGAACAGCCTGCTCTTTGCACAGGCATTGCGCGATCACGGCGTGCCCTTTGAATTACATGTCTATCCACATGGCTCACACGGCCTGGGCTTGGCGGAGACCTCCCCGCACATGGCTACGTGGGCCGCGCTGGCGGCGGAATGGTTGGCGGCGCTGGGGTTTGGATATTTGCCTTGAGCGCAATTCAGACAAGACGGAGGAGATGACAAGGATGCCATCCGAGAAGAGCTTGCCGCTCACTGCCGCAGGATCGCCGGCACATCAATCCGCCAGTTGAACAGCGCCGCGAGCATCACTTCATAGAGGTGCGTGTTTTCGTACTCACCGTCCAGCAAGTAGCTGACCGGCCCCTGCGCCGTCACCGGAACCGGCGTGGTCGTGTGCTCGCCGCCGGTCCAGGTGACGTAGAAGGGCGTCCCGTCCGGCATGATGAGCGGGCCATCCTCGCCTTCTGCGCCGGTGCGCGTGCGCGAGAGCGCCATTCCGCCCGTCTCGTGGTCGGCGGTGACGATGATGAGCGTCTGCGGGCGCCCCACCGCAAAGGCTTGCGCGATGGCGACGGCGTCGTCGAAGGCCAGCGTGTCGCCGATGACGTTCTCGGCGTCGTTGGCGTGCGCGGCCCAATCAATTTGGCCCCCCTCTACCATCAGGAAAAACCCCTCTGGGTCTTGCGATAAGACGATAAGGGCCGCGTGCGTCATGGTTGCCAATGTCGGGCTGTGTGGGCGCGTCATTCCCGCGTCGTCGAAGAGACCGAGCAGCCGTGAGGCATCCTCTGCCGCCGTCATCAGATGGGCGCCGTCGCAGGTGTAGGTGTACCCCTTCTCAATGGCCTCCTGAATGAGGTTGCGCCCGTCGCTGCGGTTGCCGGCCGTGGGAAAACATCCGGTCATCGAGGGCGGCAAGAAGGTATCCTCTCCGCCGCCCAGCAACACAGTGACCTTGCGTTCGATCATCTGGAGCGCGATGTCCTCCATCTGCGAGCGAAGCGGGACGTGCGCCGCAAAAGCCGCCGGGGTAGCGTGCGCTATTTCGGTGAGGCTTACCAACCCTACAGCCATACCGCGCCGCTGGGCCTGCTCCAGGATGGTCGGCAGCGGGTTGAAGAGCGAATCCATCGCGAGCATACCGTTGAGGGTTTTGTGACCGGTGGCGAGGGCGGTCGCCGCAGCGGCGGAATCGGTCACGCCGAGGAGGGATTCCGTGCGCGCCCATCCCTGGTGCGGCATAAAGTCCATAGCTAACTTTCTCTCTTGCCCATGCGCGGCCCAACGCGCTGCCGTGCGCTGCGCTTCGCCCATCCCGTCGCCGATGAAGAGGATGATGTTGGTCGGCGGCGCGCAAGGTGGTGGGGCAACCAGGATAAATCCGGCTCTGGGGGGCGGCGGGGTCGAGGCCGTGGCCGAGCAAATGATGAGTAGCAAGAGCAGGCGGAGTCCCCCTATTTTGCCCCGGTGCGGGCGCCGGCTGCGCGCTGCGGACTGAGGATCAGCGGCGGAGGCCATTTTGCGCGCTCCAGTCCTCCAATGCCATGCGCGTCTGACCATTTTTGGTCAAAAAGCCGTCGTAGGGCGCTTTATCGGCTTGCGCCTGCCAACCGGAGAGGGTCAGCGGCCATTGCACGTCGTTGGCAGGCATCCACACACCGTTGTAGCGCCGGGCGAAGTGCAGGTGGGTGGCATTGGAGACGCCGCCCTCGCAGGAGGGGTGCGCGATGCGGTCGCCGGTTTGCACCGTAGTTCCGGCGGCCACGCGCCCGGCTGCATCCATGTGAAGATAGAGCAACACCCACCCCGTGCCCACAAATCCATCGTCATCGAGGTCTTGCAGGACCATTCCGTTCTCACTGACGGCGATGGCGCCGGGCGCCGCCGCCGTCACCCAGCGCGCGCTGGCTTGACAGCCCAGATTGCGCTCCGGTGGGGCGAAATCCAGCGCCGACCACGCGCCCTGCGATCCCCAGCCGGGATGTGGGCCGCCAGTGTAGTACCACGTCTCCCCTTTGGCCCAGGGGAGTTCCAGCGCCGGGTTGTCCGTGTCCGGCGGGACGAGCGGTTCGACGGTGTATTGGAACGGGTCGCCGAACAGGGAGCGGTAGACTTCGGGAAAACGTTCCAGATCGGCGCGCCAGGCGTCGTAATCCGCCGCGCCGAAGGCGAGGGCACGCTGCACGCCGGCTGTGCCCGCGTTGAGCGCGGTCGCATACTGGATGTAGCCGCCATCTTCGGTTTGCACCAGCCATAGCGTGTCCAATCGCCAGCCGTAGAAACCCACGTTGAGTTCGTCGGCGGCCCAGGCCAGTTGGTGATAAAGGCCGTCCAGGTGGGGGAAGTCGGTGTAGCCGAGCGGGAAGGTGCGCTGTTCGGGGGCGGGGTCGGCGTTGGTGAGCCAGCCCCCGCGCAGTTCCAGCAGGGTCAGCAGTACGCGCGGGCCGACGCTGTATTCGTTAGCGACCCGTTCTACGATTTCCGGGCCGGTCAGCGTTTCCCCCGCCACCTCCTCGCTGTAATCGCGAAACAGCCCGGGGAGGCTGCGCAGGGCTTGCGCGGTGTCGAAATCCCGATAACTCGGCCCGTAGACGAGGTCGCTGTCGGGGATGAGGATGCGCGCCGGGCCGGTGTGCTGCGCTTCCAGCGTCACCTGGAGCGTTTGCCCGGCGGCCAATTGGTCCGCGTTGCGCAAGCCATTGAGGCTGAGCAGCGCTTCCACCGAGGTGCCGAAGTAGGCGGCGATGCCGGAGAGCGTGTCGCCGGGCCGCACGGTGTAGCGGATGGCGGTGCTTTCCGGCGGCGTGCGGGTGGGCGGCGGGGTGGGGGTAATGGGAGGGGGCGTGGCCGTTGGCGCGGCGGCGATGGGGGGATTCCTGGCGGCGGCCGTCGCCAGGGCCGCTTCTCCTACGTCTATCGTGTCGCGGCGGCAGCCGCTGCTAAGGAAGCTGAGCAGCAATAACAGCAGCCGTGTGAATTTCGAGGTAAGTAATGGCAAGGTCATTTCCTTTCATCAGAGCCTGCGCCAGCGCGGACTTCCGCGGCGGCGCTCCCATTGTACCCAAAGTGGGGAGAACGGCAACAAAAAGAGCCTGCGGTTCAGCAGGCTCCGGGTTTGAAAGGCAGTCGTGTGGCTTCAGGCCGGAATGACCAGTTTTTGACCCACGCTCAGGACGTTGGGGTCTTTGATGGTATCCTGGTTGGCTTCGTAGATTTCCTTCCAGCGGTTGGCGTCGCCCAGCAATTCTTTGGCGATTTTGCTCAGGCTGTCGCCGGCTTTGACTACGTAGGTCTGCGATGCTGCCGCGACTTCCCTGACGGCGGCGCCATGGCCGCGCGCCCACACACCTTGGGCCTCTTCTGTTTCGCTGATCTTCATCTTCTTTTCGACTGGCATGACTTTCTCCTTTGCTTAACTGGAAACTGGACATGGGTAATTGGAACTGCGCCATGAGTAACGCATGGCCGATTGCTGGTTGCTAATTACCCCTTATGAATTCCGTTATAGACCCTGACTGTCTTTTTCCACTTCTTTGCTCAGTGTTTCTACCCATTGTTCCAGTCCATCCGGGCCGCCGCAATAGTCCGCGCCTTTTTCGAGCACTTCCTCAAGGTCTTCGATGGCGTCGTGCATGGTGACGACGACGATGCTTGCGGATTGGGTTTCTCGCGTGCATTTAAGGGTGCGCAGAATTTCGTAATCATTCATGCGCGAGAGGAGCGCGTTCAGAATGATGAAACGCGGTTGCTCGGCCAGCGCCTTGCTGACGCCTTCGGTGGTATCCGTGGCGCTGACGACATCGTACCCTTTCTCGTGGAACACCTTGGTGATGGTGTCTACCGCCGAGGCGTCTTCCTCGATGACCAGCACTTTTTTGCGTCCCTCGCCGCGCGCGGCGCGCATCAGCAACCGTTCGACCGTGGCTAATACTTCGCCAATGTTGATCGGTTTGGTCAAATAGGCGTCAGCGCCCAGGCGGTAGCCTTTTTCGCGATCTTCCAACACGGAGAGGATCATAACCGGGATGTCGGCGGTTTTTTCATCACTGCGCAGGGCGCTGATGGCGTCGAAGCCGCTGATGCCGGGCATCATCAAATCCATAATGATGAGATTGGGTCGGGCTACCCGCGCGGCATTGAGGCCCGCCACGCCATCGGCTGCCTGGAGAACCGTGTAGCCGGCCTCGGTCAACTCCTGGTCGAGAAGCTCGCGGATGTTGCTTTCGTCATCTACGACCAGAATGCGCAGCCCTTGGGGGGCAAGCTCGCCGGTGACTTCAGTATGCGCCCGGATTTCTTCCACCAGGGGCGCGAGGGTGGGCTGCTGGTTCCGCGCCGGCAGCACAAAGGTGAAGGTGCTGCCCTGTCCCAGGCTGCTTTCCGCCCAGATGCGCCCGCCGTGATGTTCCACGATTTCTTTGGAGATGGTCAGCCCCAGGCCGGTGCCTTTGGGCCGATTCGTCATCAGGTCGCCCACCTGTTTGAATTTCTCAAAGACTTTTTCCAAATCCTCCTGGGCGATGCCAATGCCGGTATCCTGCACGCTCACCGCAATCCACGGCCCTTCCGCCAGGTCGTGCAGATGCGCGCCGAAGGGTAATTCTGGCGTTCCGACGCCATCCGCCTGAAGCGTGAACGACTGCGCGCTGACCTGGATGCTGCCGGCGTCGGTGAACTTGATGGCGTTGGAAAGCAGGTTGGTGACGACCTGCGTCATGCGATCCCGATCTATGTAGACTTGCGGCAGAGAGGGCGCGGAAATAGTTTCTACCGACAACCCTTTGCTCTGCGCCAGGGCCGAAGTGGCTGCGATGGCGTTCTGGATAACGTCGGCAAGGTGGGCGTTGTCCATGTGCCACTCCACCTTGCCGGCCTCGATTTTGGCAATATCCAGCACGTCATTGATGAGTCGGGTGAGGCGTTCGGCCTCAGTCACGATGATGTCCAGATTGTCGCGGATGCGCTGGGTAGCTTGCTGCGCGCGCCGGTCGTCTTCTGGAATCAGCGGGGCAATATTGCGTTCGAACGTTTTGAGAATGAGCTTGCCAAACCCCAGCACTGAGGTCAACGGGGTGCGCAATTCGTGGGAGACGGTGGAGATGAAGTCGGTCTTCATCTGATCTACCTCGGCCTCATGGGTGATGTCGTGCAGAATGGCGACGGCGCCCAGAACGGTGGCGAGCGCTTCGCGTTCCACCAGCGCACAGGCCACGACTTTGTAGACGCGCGCCTTGCCGTCTCCAGGGATTTTCCAGAGGATGTTGAGCGTGAAGATCTGTTCCGGCATTGTGAGCGCTTCCGCCACCAATGCCATCAATTCGGGGATGGGCAAAACGGTGTGGAGCGCTTGCCCGCGCAGTTGTTCGCCCGGCTGCGCGACAATCTGCGCGAAGGCCGGGTTTGCCAGCGCAATCCGACCGTCAAGTTGGGTGACGACCAGACCTTCGGCGATGTTGAGGAGAATGGTGTTGAGGCGGTTGCGTTCTTCACGCACTTCGGCGGTGCGCTCCTTGACCCGCTCCTCAAGTTCGTGATTGTAGGCCTGCAATTTTCCATAGAGCTGGCTGATTTTGATAGACATCTGGTTGAAGGCGCGCGCCAGGTCGCCGATTTCATCGTTGGAAATTTGCGGGATGGTGTAGCCGAAGTGCCCCTGGAGCAGTTCGGCGGCGCCCTTGTGCAATTGCTGGACGGGATGATAAAAGACGACAATCATCAACAGCGTGGCCGCTGCGATCGCCAGGAGAATGCCGCCGCCCAGGATGGGCGCTACTTGTGAAAGCGTGCGTTGTTCCAGCAACTGGCTGGCCTCAGCGCTGAGCGAGGCTTCGAGGATGCCGATGATCGCCTCGCCATCCTCGGTCGGCGCCACAAGGGGGGCGACGAAGCCGTAATAGGCTCCAAACTCGTCTGTATAACGGACCGGGCGAGTCTGCCCGTCGGCAAGGGTCGCCCGGTGCGCGTCGGTGGGGTAGAAGAAGGGATATCCTACGCCGCTGTAGTCGCTGTCTACCCAATAGTAGAAATACCCGTCTTTGGCGTAGTAGATACCAATCCATTCGATGTTGCCCATAGCGACGGCGCGCGCGAGCGTCTCCGCGACTGCGGCATAGGCGTCGCCGTTTACGTCAATGGGGTGGTGAACCTGTTGGAGGGTGGGGAGGTCCACTTCGGCGGCGGTCAGCGCGGCGACGTGTTCCAGCCGGCGATCCATCTCCATTTGCCAGCGTTGGGTGCTGGCCTGGTAGATGCGATAGCCCGACAGTCCGATGCTCAGGACGATGATGAGGATCAGGGGGGCGGTAATTTTAATGGAAACCGGGATCCGCAGTTTCATGGGGTGACCTCAAGGGTTTGCCGCACGGCGCCATCCGCGCCAAAAACCCAGGCGACGTTGTTGTAGCCATCTGTGGCGTACACCGCGCCATCGGGGCCGACGGCCAGTTGCAGGACTTGCCAGAGTTCGATGTTCGGCGGGGCGATGCTGGCGATCAGGCGTCCCTCTGGATCGAAACTCTGAATGCGGCGGTTGGCATTGTCGGCGACGTACAGCCGCCCTGTGACCTCATCCACGGCCAGGCCCTGCGGATAGGCCAGTTGCGCCGGGCCGTCGCCATATTCGCCAAAGCTGTTGCGATAGGTGAGGGTTGGGACGCCCTCCGCTGTGAAATCCAGGGTGAATTGCTGGATGCGACTGTTGATGTTGTCCGAAAGGTAGACAAAGTCGCGGGTGTCATCCACGGCTACGTCGTTGATGCCGTTGAACTGGCCGGCGGCGCTGCCAACTTCGCCAAAGAAGACGCCGAGCAGGTTGCCCTCGGCATTGAAGATGCGCAGGGTGTTGGTGTTGAAACCCACGATGTAAAGCCGATCCTGTGTGTCAATGTCCAGGCCATAGGGTTTCTCGGTGGGAAGCTCGGTGTTCAGGTAGTCCTGCCCCCCGACCTCGCGTATGAACTGACCGTTGGGGGAGAAGACCCGCACGCCATCATGAATCAGGTCGCCCTCGCTTGAAAGGATGAAATTGCAGACGGCGATGTTGCCTTGCGAGTCCAGGGCGGTGTCCCACCCCGTGTGCAGGTCGCTCGGTCCAACTCCGAACTTGCCGAAGGTCCCTAATACTTTGCCCGCTGCGCTGAAGTGGACGATACGGTAGTTGCCGCGATCCATCACGTAAACGCTGCCGTCCGGCGCGACCGCCACCCCGTTGGGCCGCAGCAGCGGCTTGGGCGCGCAGGCGGTGAGGAGCAATAGGGCGAATAGCAAATAGCGAATGGCGAATAATGAGGGGTAGCGCCGGGTTTTCGGCTTCATAAGCGTTTCCACCATACGCCGGTACACTCCGGCACAATCACCCCATACTGCGCGACGATGTCTTTGGCGAATTTCTCACCAAAGAAGAAGCCGGTGAGGGCTTCTGCCTGGGCTTCATCGTCAAACTGGAAGTCGGTGCGAATCCAGGTGGACTCAAACCCTTGTGTTTTGAGAAAGGTGTAATAATCGGCCAGGTTGGGATAGTCAACGGGCGTTTCGTGGCCGGTGCCTTTGGTTTCGATGATGATGATAGTTCCACCGGGGCGTAGCACGCGCTCAAATTCGCGCAGCGTTTGGGCGACCTGCGTTTGCCACGTCTCCCGGTAGTTGACAACGAGCATACACACGCTCCACCCGGAAAGAACGAGGTCGGCGCTGGCGTCCGGCGCGGGCAGCGCGCGATGGTCGGCCACGGCAAAGTGTGTGTTGCGCGCCTCGTGGCATAGCCGGGCCGCTTCGCCGAGCATCGCCGGCGAGAGGTCGAAAGCGCGTAGACTGTAAACGTGCGGGGCCAGCAGCGCCGTCAACCGCCCCGTCCCCGCGCCGCTTTCGATCACGTCCCGCCCCGCCGCCGGGACGATGGCGTTGAGCGTCGGCAGCAGGTTGTGTTCGTAATCTTCATAGGCGACCAATTGTGCGTACAGGTCAGCCTGGTGGTTGTAGATATGGTTATAATCGGGCATAGCTACTCATTCTTAATTTCAATCCGTATGAATTCAAATCCCAACGATCTCAGGAAGCTTTCCAGATACAGTTTACCATTTTTCTCGGCCTGTTCCAAGATGCCACGCTCCTGCGCCCAACTGAGGAGGTGCGCTTCGGCGATGCGGCGGGCCTCGGTCTCCAGATTGGGATCGGGCTTGCGGAAGAGGCCGGTGGCGCGCTCGTAGACGAAGGTGCATTCATTGTCAATGCGGCTGTACAGGATTTCGGCCGGCGGCAGGATAATGACGACGGATTTGCCGCTCACGGTGATGTCGGCCTCGGTCACTTTCATCATGTCGAACCCGGCGACGACTTCACCCTCAGCGATGAGCAGCAGGCGGTCTTTGGCGAACTGCTCCCACAGACTGCTCGGTGGATCGTGAACTTCGACGATGTCGCGCATGGTAAACTGCGTCGTTTCCAACTTGCCGAAGGCGTGGATGCCGGTGATGACGATGATGGGGGTGGGGGAGGGTGTGAGCGTTGGGGTCCAGGTCGGCGTGGGGGGCGGCGTTCTGGTCGGCGTAGGTGTGGCTGTGCTGGTGGCGGTGGCTGTCGGCGTGGGCGTGCGGGTGGGTGCGCGGGTGGGGGTGGGGGGGATGACGGTGGCTGTCGGCGTGGGCGCCCCGCGAAGTTGCAGCAGCGTGATCAGGCCGATGACGCCTAGCAGGACGCCAATCGCGGCGGCGATAAGGATGAGGAGCTGCCAGAGGGGAAGTTCGGTTAATTTGCGGGTGAACATTTCACTCTACCCGTCCCCCCATCCAAAACCTCTTCCAATCCCCCTGACTCTTCACCAGTGCCAGCAGCACATACAGCGCCGCCGTCCAATTCCCCAGGATCATCATCAGAACAACCCAGACGACCGCGGCGATTAAGGATTTCTCGCGGTACACAATCCACATCGAGAAGATGATGAACCCCACGTACAGATCCACCAGCGACACGATCCCCCACGGATGCGACGTGATCCACGCGCCTTCCGTGGCAAAATCGCCGGCTACAAACGCATACAGAATCGCGCCGGTCATAGCAATCAGGCCGATAAGGGCGATGATTTTGGCGATGTTCATAGAGCCTCCTGTTCCGTATTACGTAGTGCGTATGGCGTGAGGCTGTCGCCCCTCACTCCTAACTCCTCACTTCCCCTTCGGAAACCACGGGATAAACTCGCTCGTTCGTTCCGCATATTCTTTGTAACCGGGCTTGGTTTCCTTGAGGGACTTTTCCAACAGTGACACGCCGGAGACGCGCAGGAGCAGACCGGTCATCAGGATGGGGCTGAAGATCGTCCAACCACCGCCCGCCGCCAGCGCGACGAGGTAGTACGCCCACCACTGCGTTGCGTCGCCAAAATAGTTGGGATGCCGGGTGTATCGCCAGACGCCGGTGTCAAGCACTTTGCCCTTGTTGGCCGGGTTTGCCTTGAAGCGCGCCAACTGCCAGTCGCCGACGCCCTCGAAGAAGAAGCCGACAAGCCAAACCGGCAGGGCGAGGAAATCCAGCCAGATCAGCCGCGCCGGATGCGCGCCAATCTGCGCGGCGAGCAGGGGCGCGGCCACGATCCATAAGATCACGCCTTGCACAAAGAATACCTTGAAGAAGCTGTACCACCACCATTTGGCGCCCGCTTCTTTGCGCCATGCCTGATAGCGAAAGTCCTCCGGCTTGCCCCAGTTGCGGATGAGGATGTGCAGCGACAGCCGCAGCCCCCACACCGTCACCAGCCCGCAAAGCAGCGCCTTGCGCGTCACCACCCCGCCGGGCGTGAGCAGAAACGCTGCCCACGCTATGATGACGAACCCCGTCCCCCAAAAGATGTCCACGATGCTGGAGTTTTTCAGCGCGAGACTGACCAGCCACAATGTCGTCATCAGACCAAGAATGAGAAGACCGAGCGTTAAGTAGATGGGTAAGAAGTTCATAGAGATACTCCTTCCAAATGGCGAATAACGAATGGCGAATGGCGAGTTACAAAACCTTTGCGTCTTTGCGCCTTTGCGTGAAAAAAAATCAGGGTTGCGCTGGCGCGCTGATGACCGCAAAGCCCACCGCGTCCGGCCCGATATGCGCGCCGATGACTGGCGTGATGTCCATTGTCAGGATGTCGCCGTCCGGCAGTAGCGCCGCCGCCCGCTCGCGCAGCTCGGCGACACGGTCGGACGTGTGCGTGTGGACGATGGCGACGCGCTCCTGCGCGCCGACCTCACGCAGCATTTCGATCACCCGCTGCGTGGCGCGCTCCCGTGTCCGTACTCGCTCCGATCCAGGTTTGCCGTTGTGCATCGTCAGAATGGGTTTGAGTTGCAGGAGCGATCCGATCCCAGCAACGAAGGCGTTCATCCGGCCGCTGCGCCTCAGAAATTCCAGTGTGTCGAGCGCGGCGAACACGCGCGAACGTTGAATTTGGGCATTGAGCGCGGCCAGGATTTCAACAACGGGGCGCCCGGCTGCTGCCAACTTCGCCGCCGTCTCGACGAGAAAGCCGGTTCCCAAACTCAATTGCTGGGAATCGAACACCATGACCGGTATTGAAGTAGTCTCTTCGGCCGCTTTGAGCGCCACATTGACCATCGCGCTCAGGGCCGATGAGATGTGGATGGATAGCACCGAGGTTGCGCCCTCATCGGCCAACATGTTATAGATCGCGTGGAACTTCTGTAGTGACGGGACTGCCGTGGTGGGGTGGACGGGGAAGGTTGGCAGTCTCGTGTAAAATTCCTCGCGCGTCATATCAATGCCGTCGAGGTAACTCTGCTTGCCTACATTGATGTAGAGTGGTATGACTTGAATGGCGTATCGCGCAATCGTCTCGGCGGGTAGATCGCAGGTGCTGTCGGTCACGATTCTGACAGTCATGGTAGCTCCTTAGAGGACTAAAATGACGCCCAGCACTACTTCAATGGCAAGACTGATGAGGTTCGACTGCGCGTAAGATTTGTCAAACACAATGGAGAACGCGCGTGCGGCGGCAATCGCCAGGTAGCCGATGCCGAGCATCAGATACGCCGTGTCGCCGAGGAACAGCGGCGTCACGCCCATGGCGATGAATAGCCCGCCGAAGATCGCGCGCATCTCTGATACACCGCGCACCCCCTCAGCTTTCAGGCCGATGAATCCGTAAGCCGCGGAGGGTTTGACGAAGGCCAGCAATCCGGTCGCTGTGGTGACCAGCGCCGCGACAAGCTTCAAAACCATTCCGATGCTCATATCCCCTCCAGCGAATCTTGCATGCGTGTTTCCGAACGTGTTTTTTCCCAGTCCGCCACCACCCCTTCGATTACTGTGAAGCTGGGGTGTGGCGCCGGTGTGGTGATGGTCGCGAGCCTTTCGTAGCGTTCTCTGCTGCGCACTTTCAGCTTTTCCTTCAGGTGCTGCCACTCGTAGGCCAGTTGCCCCGTTGTCACCGTCAGGTGTTTTTCCGAAAAGTGCGGCCCGATTTTCTCCCGATTGAACGCAAATCCTCGCCGGGCGGCCTCTTCCCATATCGCCAGCAAATACCTGTCCAGCACGGCGACCGGCTCTGCCTGCGCCCTGAACCGTTCCAGTTGGGGATGATGTTGATAACCCTCAGTTTCGCCCAGCAGCACCTTGCGAGCTAACAGCCCTTCACGCCAGCAGGCTGTCAGCCCCCTGGCATCGAGGTAAGAGGGATGGATGCTCCATAACCGCATAAGAGTTTTCCTGGAAAGTATTTCAACAGTATAACGGCATTATACAATGATTGGTATATCAGGTAAAATTCAGGTGTGATGTGCTGAACGTGACTACACGACTATCAGACTAAGAACCTATCCGAAAATTATAGCGGCGTTGTGCCGCTGCGCCGGGTCTTGCGGCTAAAGCCGCTTTCAGGAAGGTATTTTTTCGTGGGCGGGCGTAGCCCGCCCACGAAAAATACCCTTCAAACCGCGCCTTTAGGCGCAAATCGTGGGCCAAAACGAATTTTCGGATAGATTCTAAGGACTATCAGACTATTTTTAAGGAGATCGCAACGATGTCAACTAAGTTTGTTCGTGTATTGGATACCAGACGCCCGATTTGGGGAATTGTCGAGGGCAATGTGGTGTATCACCTGGAAGGCTCCCCCTACGGGAAGTGGCAACGCGGCGCAATGCTGGGCGCGTTGCACGCGCTGCCGCTATTGCCTCCCACAGAACCCACCAAAATCATCTGCGTGGGGCGCAATTACGCTGCACACGCGGCGGAGCATAACAGCCCGGTGCCGGAAGCGCCGCTGCTCTTCCTCAAGCCGCCGAGCAGTGTCGTCGGCCCCGACGCTGCGATTGTGCTGCCCACACTCTCGCAGCGGATTGAGCACGAGGCGGAGCTGGCCGTCGTCATCGCTCGGCCCTGTCGTGACGTGACGCCGGAGGAGGCGTGGGACTACGTCCTGGGCGTGACGTGCGGCAACGACGTGACGGCGCGCGACTTGCAGCGGCAGGACGGTCAGTGGACGCGCGGCAAAGGCTTCGACACGTTCTGTCCGCTTGGCCCATGGATCGTCGCGGGGTTGACGGCGGCTGACATCGCCGACTTGGCGGTGACATGCCGCGTCAACGGCGACCTGCGCCAGCAGGGCCGCACCAGCGAGATGGTGTTCTCGCCTGCCTACATTGTCTCTTACGCCGCCGCCGTGATGACGCTCATGCCCGGCGATGTGCTCCTCACCGGCACGCCCGCCGGCGTCGGCCCGCTGACCGCCGGGGATGTGGTGGACGTGGAGGTTGAAGGGATCGGCGTGCTGCGGAATCCGGTGCGCTAATTCCTGAAACGTAAAACGTGAAACGTAAAACGTGAGGCTTTTACAGTGAAATCATTACGGTTTACGTTTTACGCATTATGTTTCCTGTAGATTTCTACAGTAGACTCCCGCTTCCCGATCTGCTACACTGAGCGTATCACATATAGGGAGGTGTGGAATGACACAAATGAATGTTTCTCCGTTGGAGCCGCGCCCGGCGCCGACCGGCCCGGCGCGCAGCGCCGGGTTGGGGTCGTTAGAGCGCCTGTTCAAGTCGGCAATGGTGGCGCTGGCCGGCTTGACTGTCCTGGGCCTGCTGATGGTGATCGGGCGGTCCGCCATCTACAAGATTCACGAGTACGAGCGTGGCCTGCACTTACGGGGCGGACAGTTCGTGGCGGTGGACGGCCCCGGCTGGCATATCCAGATTCCGTTGGTGGACACCGTCATCATTGTCAAGGTAAACGAGCGCCTGGGCTACGTCGAACAAGTCCCGGCAATGACATCCGACGATGTGACGATGGACGTTTCGTTGCAATATACCTATCGCGTGACCGACCCGCAGCGTTTTGCGTTGGAAGTGGACGACCCGGAGCGCATCATTTTTGAGTTTGTCCAGGGCAAACTGCGCGACGTGGTCAACACGAAGGAGATGACGGTGGTGATGCACAGCCGCGCCGAGATGAGCGGGGAAGTGATGGCCGCGTTGCGCGAGAAAGAGGCGCAGTATGGCGTGGAGTTCATCACTGTGCAGATTCAGAGCGCGTCCCCGCCGGAGGAAGTCGTCACGGCGATCAAGGATCGCATGGTGGCCGTGCAGCGCCAGGAACAGTCGCAGGCCGAGGCTGCGCAGCGCCGCACTCTGGCCGACGCCGATTTCTACACCGCGCAGAAGCAGGCGGAGGGCGCTGCCTACGAGATCACGAAGATGGCCGAGGCCGACGCGCAGCGCATCACCCTCACGTCCGTGGCCGAGCGCGAGGCCATGCAATCCCTGCTGGCGGGATTGCAGGGCAAAGGCGCGCTCGCCGAGCAGTATATGCAACTCCTTATTGCGCAAGAATTGAAGGAAAACAGCAAATGGATCATCAGCGGCAATGGCGAGATGGCTCCTGTGGTCGAACTGCGGACGACGCCCTGATGACGGCGAGCGTGACGCGGGATGCCCTCGGGGATCAGGTCGTGAACCTGGGTTGGATCAGTTACGCGCTGGCGTTGTGGGGGTGGGCTGGGGCCTGGCGCCTCTGGGGCGACCGTTGGGTCTGGTTGTTTGTTCTCAACACCTTTGCCCCTTTTCTCTTCGTGCCGCTGCCGTTTTTGATCCTGTTTGCCGTCCGTCTGCGTCGCCGCGTTCTAGGCGTATGCGCCTGCGCCGGGGTAGTGTTGTGGGGCCTGTTGTACGCTGAACTTTGGCTGCCTCAGGCTGTTTCGGTCCAGGCCGGCGAGACCCGCTTGACTGTGATGACTTACAACCTGCTTGTCGGCAACCAGCACTTCGATCAGGTGCGTCAGACCATCCATGCTTCTGACGTGGATGTGGTGGCGTTCCAGGAATTGACCCCGCAAGTCGCGGCGATGATACGGCAGGAGTTGCGCGCGGATTATCCCTATCAGGCCCTTGAGCCGGTGCCGGGAACCCGTGGGATGGGGGTGATCAGCCGTTATCCGTTGGCTACCAGTGCGATGACGCTGGATGGGAACTGGAACACCCCTCCCCAGGTATTGACGCTGGACTTTGCCGGGACGGCGGTGACGCTGATCCACGCACATTTCCAACCCACCACATCGCCGACCGCCGAGGTCGTCCGCGCCACGGTGGCCCGGCGGATGCAGCAGGCGCAGGCAGTGCAGGATTTTGCCGCGCAGCACCCCGGCCCGTTGTTGGTCGTGTGTGATGGCAATATGGCGGAGTTCAGCCGCGAGTATGCGGTGTTGGCGCGCACACTCAAGGATGCCTGGCGCGAAGTCGGCTGGGGCCTGGGGCATACCTGGCCGACGCCTTCGGGCTATGTCGGGCTGGGGCGCTGGCTGGGCCTGCGTCTGGCGCGCATTGACTACCTCTGGTACTCAACGCATTTCCAGGCCGTGCGCGCCGCATTAGGGGCGGCAGATGGCTATTCAGATCATCGCCCGGTTGTGGCGACGTTGGTTTGGCGATGAAGGGGTGAGGGTATGAAGCAACGAGTAGGATGGCTGTTGATCATTCTGGCAGTTTGCATTTTGAGTGCGGGGATTCTGGGGTGGTTCTGGCAGGAAGCCCCCCCGGTGCAGCAGAGCGCCCTGTCGTCTCCGCGCATCTACGCTTACCGTGATTGGCAAAGCCTTGGCCTCCAGTTGAACCCCGGCGAGGTTGTCCGTTTGCGGGCGCAGGGGACGTGGCTCTACACGCCGGGTGAGTATCACGGCCCGGAAGGGCACCATAAATACCCCTCGCCGGATACTTACCCGATCAACCGGGCGCCCGGCGGCGTCTTGATTGGGCGATTTGGCGAGACGGGCACTCCTTTCCTCGTTGGGCGCGGCGGGACGTTTATGGCGGATGTGGCGGGCCGGTTGTATTTGCGCATCAACGATGACATCTTGAGCGATAACGAGGGGTTCGTGACCATTGAGGTAAGCATTACACCGCCTGAAACTCCTCGGCCATAAGCGCCCAAACATTGAGAGGCGGCGGCCCCGCCTTTCCTACCTTTCTCCCTCAACGGATTGAGCGGATGGTAGCGGATAAACGTTTCCGTTACATCGCTTCAATCCGTTGAGCTATTTTTAAATTTGCGCTATCATATAAGCGAGGAGGCGCACAAGCCTGCGAATGACCTTGACGCCACCCATGACAACGATGATCAAACTACTTTCGATGGTTCAACGTTCCAGCGTTCCAACGTTCCAACGTTCTAACGTTCCAACGTTCCAACGTTCCAACTACCGGACTATTTTCAGAGGAGATGAGGATGACCATAGCGAAGCTCGATAGCGCCACCACTGCCGAGACGGGCGCGGTAGACTGGTTGGGGCGCTTGTTGCACTACCAGCCCTCTTTGCCGGTTTATATCCGGGATCTGTTGGAGGCCGTGACAGCGTATGTGCCGCGCCTGGTGGCAGATTATTGGCTAGAATCATCGCCGTCCGGCGCGCTGGCATTGTCGCTTGAGGGAACGTTGATGTTTGCGGATGTGGATGGCTTTACCCCGTTGGCCGAACGTTTCGCCCAGGTGGCGTCGCAGGAGGGGGCGGAAGAGTTGACCGAGCTGATTGACCGCTTCCTGGAAATCCTGATCCGCATCTGCGCCAAATACGGCGGCGATCTACAGAAATTTGGCGGCGACGCGGGCCTGCTTTTCTTCCAGGGGGAAGATCACGCGTTACGCGCCGTGGCTGCGTCTTTGGAAGTCCAGAGGGCGATGAAAACACAGATGGGGCAGGTAGAAACGTCGCTCGGCGTCTTCCCGCTGCGCATTGCGATTGGCCTGGGAAGCGGTCGCCTGATCGGTTTCAGCCTGGGAGACCCGCAGGGGCAGGAATTCCTGATTGTCGGGCCGCCCCTGGCGGCGATGGGCCGGGCGCAAATGGCCGCGCCGCCGGATGAGACGGTGGTGGATGCGGGGACGTTGGACGCCTGCGGCGCCGCGCTGTCTTATACTCTCCTTGAGGATAAATTGTATCAGGTGACCGGTTTGCGGTACACGGGGGCGGCGCAGAGCTTGCCGGCGCTATTGCGGATGCCTCAGTTGGAGGAACGCGAGCGAATGCAGTGGATGCTGGAACGGCTTGATGCACTGACGCCCTATCTGGCGCCGGACTTGTTGGACCGCCTCATCCCGGCCTCTTCGTTGGAGCGAATTCACCTGTTGAGTGAGCATCGCCTGGTGACTGTTATGATGCTTTCCGTGCCCGGCCTTGAGGATTTCATGCCCTATTGGGGTGACGCGACGCGGTTGCAGTCAGCCCTTGGCACGCCGCATGAAGCCTTCATCCGCGTGCGCGAAGCTGTCTTGCGCTACGATGGTATTGTTAACAAAATCGGCGTGTCGCCAAAAGAACCGTACGTGGTCGTGCTTTTTGGCGCGCCACACGCTCACGAAGATGACCCGCTCCGGGCGGTGTTGGCGGCCCTGGAATTGCAAGAATTGTTCGGTGGAACGCTGCGTTTTGGCATCAACACCGGCTACGTTTTTGCCGGCGACATCGGCACCGACACCCGCCGCGAGTATACGGTGATGGGCGACGCGGTTAACCTGGCGGCGCGGCTGATGGCGCGCTGCCGTCCGGGAGAAATCTGGCTTGGGCCGCAAACCTCAAATCATCCCGCTGTGATGCTGCGGGTCGCCGGAGAGTTCGCGGCCCCTATCAAATTCAAGGGCAAGGCCGAACCGTTATCCCCTTTTATTGTCAATGGCCTGCGTCCCACATTCGCCGATGTGACGGCGCCCGACGTGACGCTGGTGGGGCGGGACGCGGAAGTGGCGCGTTTGACCCAGTTACTGTATCTGGCTCAATCCGGGCACACTCAGGTCGTCTTGCTCCACGGACGGGTGGGAGTCGGGAAGACGCAGG
The DNA here is from genome assembly GCA_029555965.1 of Chloroflexota bacterium. GTDB lineage: Bacteria > Chloroflexota > Anaerolineae > B4-G1 > SLSP01 > JAKQHY01. The sequence goes on from JAKQHY010000081.1 coordinate 28,028, forward strand.
TGGCGCAGGCCGTGGCTCGCTATGCCACCGACCATGGCTGTGCGGTGTGCCTTGGGGCGCCTCCTTCTTATGGCGAACATCTCCCGTTTGCCGGTTGGGAAAGCGTTCTGCTCGCGTTGTTAGAATTGGATTCGACGCCGCAGTCCTCACGCACGGAGGGGCTGGTGGCCGCGCTGACGCGCTACGAATTGGGCGCGTGGGCTGCCCTCATTGCCCCGTTACTGGGGGTGGCGTTGGCGCCTTCATCGGAAGTTCTCTCCTTGCCGCCGGATATGCGCGACATGCAGCGGCAAAGCGCGTTGCGGGACTTATTGCAGAAAGCGGCGCAGGAGCGTCCCCGTGTGCTGATTTTCGATAATGTGCAATGGATGTCGGCGGCTTCATTGGAGCTGCTGGACACTTTATTGACGCTGCCCGGCACGGATCCCTTGATGTTGGTATTAACCTACCGTGACGAATGGTCCCGGGCGGAACGCTGGGAAACCGATGCGAATGTGGTGGATCTGCCGCTAGGGACATTGGCGGATGGAGCGATGGGCGAATTGGTGCAACAGCTATTCGCGGAGGCGCCGTTGCCGGCCCAGGTGGTTGAGTGGGTTGTGGCGCGCAGCAGCGGCCTGCCTTTGTTCGCCACCGAGGCCGTGCGCGCGTTGATTGACTCCGGTGTGTTGCGGCGGCGCAATGCGGTATGGGAACTGTCCGGTTCGCTGGACGATTTCCCTTTGCCGGACATGGTTTATGGCCTGATCCAGAGCCGTATTGACCAACTCTCGCCGCCCAATCGCCACTTGTTGCGCGCGGCTGCGGCCGTTGGCGATGTACTCACGCTGCCCATGTTGGTGGCGGCCTATGGCGAGGAAAACGAACCGGCCGTGCGCCGGCGCCTGCCGCAGTTGACGCCCCTGGGGTTAATGCCCCGTGACTTTGCCGGCGAAGTATTCGCTTTTCAGCAACCCTTGGTGCGCGAGGTGGCGTATCGTGGCCTGCCGTATCGTGTGCAGCGCGTGATCCACCAACGGCTGACCGACTACCTGGACTATCACCGCGAGCGCGCCACGCCCAAATGGCTGACCTTGATGGCCTATCACGCCTATGAGGGGCAACTTTGGGCAAAAGCTGTGGAGGTCAACCTGGCGTTGGGGCAGCAGGCGGCCCATTCGTTCCTGCCGGATCAAGCGCGCCAGGCCTTGACCCGCGTGTTGCTCGCTGCCGATTCCGGCGCTTTGCCGGCGCCGGAAGCGCGTTTTGAGGCGCATCATCTGTTGGGCGATACCCTGACCAGTTTTGGTCAGTATGATGAGGCGCTCCAGCACTTAAATGAGGCGCGCCGCATGATTCCGCCGGAGCCGCGCGATGCCCGCGATGTGGCCTGCTTGGCCGATTTGGACTACCACGAGGCCGCGTTGTTGGAGGCGCAAGGCGAGTACGCGCGGGCGTTGGGGGTGGTGGAACGCGGTCTGGACCTTCCCGGCGTGGAAGGCACTCTGGAATGTGCGCGGCTTTATTTGGTTGGCGCCGGATTATACCGACGCCAGAAGGAGTACGACCAGGCGCGGGAATGGGCTAACCGCAGTCTGGAAATGACGGCTTTGTATCCTGATATGGAGCGCGCGCATCAAATTCGCTCGCGGGCCATGTACATGATCGCCCTTTTGGCGTCGCTGCAACGCTTCAAGGGGTCGGCCAAACTGTAGTTGCCTATCTCCCATGGGCGCGGTTTGAGCCTGGTCCCCCGCAGGGGGTGCAGGTTCCCTCATTGGGGCGTTATGTGATTTTGTAACTTTCTGTTATGATTGGTTTTAGACAGTATAGAAGATACGTTTGGGGTGTGTTCCACCCCCAAAAGCCCTGTTGATAAACTGAGAGAATGAAGGTTCATGCAAACAACCCCGGTTAATTGGAGAAGTGCTTGGCGCGGATTGCGGGTCTGGTTGGGGATCGTGGTCTTGATGGTAGTTACCGTGCTCCTGTTGATGCGTCCCAAACCGGTTGCCCCGCCCCCAGTGGAGGAGGAGGCGGCGGCGCCTACCGCGGAGCTTTTGCCTACGATCACACCACTGCCCTCCCTGACGCCGTTCCCTACGCATACGCCCTTGCCGACAATGACTCTGGCGCCCACCGCCGCCCCCACAATGGCGGCGCTGGTGACGACGGATACGCTTACGGCGACGGCCGCATTGACCTCTACCACGGTGGTGACGTATGTGGTCAAAGGAGGCGACACCCTTTCGGAGATTGCGGCTGATTACCAGGTGACGGTAGATGATTTGATGGTAGCCAACGATCTGGCAGATGAATTGCTCGACGTGGGGCAGGTTTTGACAATCCCGCCGGCGGGGACGGCAGGAGACCTGGTGGGAACGGTGCGGTTGGAGACCTACGTGGTAAAATCTGGCGATACCCTGGGGGGGATTGCCGCACGGTATCAGGTTTCCGTGGACGACCTGATAGCGGCCAATGATTTAAGCTCTGATTTTCTTCAATTGGGGCAAAAGTTGGTCATTCCTGCCGGGGACAGTGACTGAGTTTCTCATAGAATCCGCCACTTTAGCAACCTATTGGCGAAGGAGAGGGGTATGACGGGCTGGAAAGATCAGACCATCGGCAGTTATCATTTGGTGGAGGAGATTGGGCGGGGCGGCTCCGCAGTTGTCTATCGCGCTTACCAGGCGCAGTTGGAACGCTGGGTCGCCGTCAAGTTGTTGGAAGTCAAAGGCTCGGGGGGAAAGCAGTTCTTGCACCATTTCCGCCACGAGGCGCGTGCGATTGCCGCTTTGCGCCATCCCAATATTCTCAATATCTACGATTATGGCGAGGATAAGGGCTGCGCCTATATTGTAATGGAATACGTGGAGGGGGGGGCGCTGAGCCGTCGCATGGCCGACGCGCCACTGCCCCTGTTGGACGCGCTGAATCTGGTGACGCCGATTGGCGATGCCCTGGCGTATGCTCACTCTCAGGGGATTGTGCATCAGGATGTCCGACCTTCCAATGTCCTGCTGATTCGTCCTGATTGGCCGTTGTTGATGGATTTTGGTCTGGCCAAGGCGGTCGCGCCACGCCCCCGTGGCACATTGAGCGGGACCGGCTCCATGGGGTTTTATCTGGCGCCAGAACAGTTGACCGATCAAGAAGTGGACTCGCGCGCTGATATGTACAGTTTGGGATTAGTGTTGTACGAATTGTTGACGGGCAAACTCCCTTTTCAACCACCGAGTGGGGCGCCGGCAGATAGAGTCATGATGCGCCTGCATGAACCGCCGATTTCCCCTAGTACCCTGAACGCCACCCTCGCCGGCCCTGCAGAGACGCTGCTGCTCAAGATGTTGGAGCGTGATCCGGGAATGCGGTATGCCACAATGGAGGCGTTGGTTGCCGATTTGCGGCAGCTTGTGGAACGCAGCCGGCGGATGGGGACGCCGATTGCCGAACCCAAGACGACCCCAATGATTACGACGCGCCTCAGTGTTCAACCGGCTATGCAAGGCCCGCAGTTGTTCATTGCCACGTCCGGGGTGGCGCTGCCCATTCCCGCTTTGGACGCGGTGCAGATTGGCCGCCGCAATCCGGCCGCCTCGCAGTCGCCGGACCTGGACCTGGAGCCGTTCGGCGCCGGCTCTGCCGGCGTTTCTCGCCAGCACGCCCGTTTGCTGCATCAGGCCGAAGGCTGGTTTTTGGAAGATTTGCAGAGCACCAACGGTTCCTACGTGAATGAGGTGCGGCTGTTGCCGCGCCGCCCGGTCAAGTTGCGCTCCGGCGACCTGGTACGCTTTGGGCAGATGACCTTGGTGTTTGAGGAATAAGCCCATCCACACAGAAACCCGGCCTATACGGTCGGGTTTTTGGTTTATCATGAAAGGAGTGTGCGATGATCAAAATTCATTCTTCGGAAATCACGCCGGAGCACGTCTACCTCTCCCGGCGGCAATTCTTGCAGGGTATGGGCCTGGTGGCCGGTCATGCACTGCTCACCGCGTGTGGCGCGCGGACGTCGCCTCCGCCGGCAGGGGACAGTGCGCTTCCCACATCATCCGCGACAGACGAGTTGGGCAACGCCCTCACCCCCTTTGACGCTGTGACCGGCTACAACAACTTCTACGAATTCACGCTGCGCAAGGAGGGCGTCGCCCGGTTGACCAAAGATTTTGTGACCGAGCCATGGACGGTGACAGTGGATGGACTTGTCAGCCAGCCCCGGACGTTTGGGATGGAGGAACTGCTCAAGTTTACGCAGGAGGAGCGCGTTTATCGGATGCGGTGCGTGGAGGCGTGGGCGATGGTTATACCCTGGCAGGGATTCCCGCTGGCGCAGCTCCTTAAAGCCATGGAGCCGCTTTCCTCCGCCCGCTACGTGCAATTTGAGACGCTGTACGATCCGGAGTCCATGCCGGGGCAGAAGGACAAGTCGTTCCCCTGGCCCTACGTGGAGGGGCTACGCCTGGACGAGGCGCTGCACGATCTGACATTGCTTTCTACTGGCCTGTACGGCCAAACGCTCTTGCCGCAGAACGGCGCGCCGCTCCGATTGGTGGTCCCCTGGAAGTATGGTTTCAAAAGCATCAAATCCATCGTCAAAATCACGCTGACGGAGGCGCAGCCGACGACGTTGTGGATGGCCGCCGGCCCCACGGAATACGGTTTCTGGGCCAACGTCAACCCCAAGGTGGATCACCCCCGCTGGTCGCAGGCCACCGAGCGGCGCATCGGCGAAAACAAGCGGGTGGAGACGTTGTTTTTCAACGGCTATGCGGACGAAGTCGCCGATCTCTACCCTGACCTGGATAAACGGAGCTGGTACTATTGATCGCCTGGTGGAAACGTCATGGCCTACGCGTTGTCGTGCATCTGGCCGCGTTGATGCCTCTGGCGGCGCTGGTCTGGGATTACGTCACCGGCGGTTTCCTGGCGGATCCGGCGCGGCAAACCATCACCCGCACCGGCGATGCGGCTTTGATTCTGCTGCTGGCCTCGCTGGCATGCACGCCAGTCGCGCTGTGGTTGCGGCGGCCGCAACTGAAACCGCTGCGCCGCCCGCTGGGACTGTATGCTTTCGGCTACGCCACGCTGCATTTGTTGGCATTTGCCGGGTGGGATTACGGCTTCAACTGGCGATTGCTCTGGCCGGCCATCGCCTCCCAACGTTTCGTCCTGGTGGGGAGCGCGGCCTGGGCGATCTTGCTGGCGCTGGCGGTCACTTCGACGCGGGGGGCGCAGCGGCGGTTAGGGCGCCGTTGGCAAGGGCTGCATCGCGCCGTGTATGGCGCGGCGGCGCTGGTGATTCTGCACTTCGCCCTGGCCGTCAAGACGCCGCGCGCGTCCTTCCTCTACGGCGTGGCGCTGGTCGTGCTGCTGCTCGCGCGGCTGCCAGCGGCGCGGCGGGCTATTGCGCGCAAGCGTAGCGCTTCTCTGTAAAAGTCACGGAGAGCACAGAGTTCATAGAGAAAACAAAAAGTTCGACCTGTGCAATAGCATTACTGAATAACCTATTTTCTGTCAGCAGATCTAGCGGATTAAGAGAAAAAATCTGCGTAATCTGCTGATAAATTTCTCCCTATTGCACAGGTTGAAAAGTTGATAGATACTCCATTTGAGCTAGAATAACACCATATTGACTCTCGCAAGGGGGGACTATGCGTAAATTATTCTTGCTTCTGGTAATCCTGTTGTTGACAGCCTGTGAAACAGAGACGCCATCCGTCGAGTTGGTCATTCAACCGGTGACGCCAGTGGCGACGTTGCCAGCGTTGCCCACGCGGGGCGCGGCGACGCTCAAGAGCTATGCCGACGCCAGCGCCCAGGCAACTGAGGTCAAGGCGCTCATTGCCGACGCCGGCGGACTGCTGGATGTGGCGGCGGATGGGGGAACGTTCGATTGTGAGCGCTACTTCGACTTGTATCAGACAGGGGCGGCGTTGCCGGTTTTGACGGCAGCTAAATCCGACGATGCCTTGTTAGTGTGGGCCGCCGCCGAGTATAACGAGGCTATCGCCGGATTGCTGGATGCCGGGGGTGACACCTATCGGCATTGTGAGGCGTTTTTGTTAGGTAAAGCTACTCAAAGTGAGGTTAGCGCGTTGGCGTGGACTTATGCACGCTTTGGCGTGACCGAGGCCATTGCCAACCTGGACGCCATCATCACACGGATGCGCGATGAATTGCCCGACCCGACAACTTACGTAGGCGTGGGTGGGCAAGTGCTCAAGGCGACGCGAGAGGCTATAGATGTGATGGGGGATATGGGATATGAGTTCGATAAGCGGGTGGTGGTGTGTCCGACGTTTATCGAGAAATATGAGCAGATGACCGCGTTGCCCGAAATCACTATAGTGACTGCCGACGCGACTGTGCAAGCCGCCTACGAGAAATATCGGTGGGCAGTGGCTGAAGCGACGCGCACATCCCGCGATCAATATCTGGATTGTAAAGATATCATGGCTATCGGCAAGGGTCGTTACATCCCGGAATTGACGTGGGAAACGGCCCGCAAGGGGTTGAATGATGCGATGGCCGCGCTGCATCAGGCTGAGGAATGGTTGCAGCCGTATGGGAAATAGTTGCGACTTGCTAGACAGGTTAACCTAACACCATGTCCCTAGAAGCCATCCAACGCTACCACGCCAAAATCGAAAAAATCATCCAGTACGGCGGCTCGCGCAACGAGAGCAGCGTGCGCTTTGCCTTCCAGAATTTGCTGGAAAGCTACTGCGCCGAAACCCACCTTGAACTGATCGCCGAACTGGACTACAAGACGCCCACCGGCGCGACCGTCCGCCCCGACGGGACGCTCAAGGACGCGCTGCGCCAGGATTGGGGCTACTGGGAGAGCAAAGACCAGTACGACGACCTCGCCGCCGAAATTGCCGCCAAATTCGCCAAGGGCTACCCCAAGACCAACATCCTCTTCGAGGATAGCCAGACCGCCGTCTTGATCCAGGATGGCGCGGAAGTGGCTCGCGCCGCCTTCACCGACGCGCCCGCGCTGGACGCCCTGCTCACGGCCTTCGTCCACTACGAGCCGCCGCGCGTGCAGACCTTCCGCGCGGCCATCGAGAAGTTCAAGGAAGACCTGCCCGCCCTGCTGGAGATGCTGCGCGAGACGATTGAGGCGCAGGCCGATAGCAACCCCGCCTTCCGTCAGGCCCGCGCCGCCTTCCTGGAACTGTGCCAGAAATCCATCAACCCCCATTTGGTGATGGCGGACGTGCGCGAAATGATCATCCAGCACATCCTCACCGAAGACATCTTCATCACAGTCTTCGAAGACGCTCAATTCCACCGCGAAAACAACATCGCCCGCGAACTCTACCGCGTCACCGGGACGTTTTACAAAGGCGACCTGCGTCGCAACATCGAGCGCCGCCTGGACGCCTACGTCAAAGTCATCAAAGCCGCCGCCGCCGAAATCGTAAACCACCACGAAAAGCAGCGCTTCCTCAAAGCCGTCTACGAAAACTTCTACAAAGCCTACAACCCCGCCGGCGCCGACCGCCTGGGCATCGTCTACACCCCCGACGAGATCGTGCGCTTTATGATTGAGGCCGCCGACCACCTGGTCCACCAGCACTTCGGGCGCTTCCTGGCCGACCAGGACGTGGACATCCTCGACCCGGCGACCGGCACGGGAACGTTCATCACCGAATTGATCGAATACCTGCCCAAGCACAGTCTGCCCTACAAATACGAGCACGAGCTTCACTGCAACGAAGTCGCCATCCTCCCCTACTACATCGCCAACCTCAACATTGAGTATGCCTACGGGCAGAAGATGGGGCGCTACAAGGAATTTGCCAACATTTGCTTCGTGGACACGCTGGACAACCTGGGCTTTGCCTTCGACGGCAAACAGTACAGTATGTTCGACCTCTCCGCCGAGAACCTGGAGCGCATCCAACGCCAGAACCGGCGCAAGATTTCCGTCATCATCGGCAACCCACCGTACAACGCGCTTCAAAAGAACTGGAATGATTACAACCAGAATCGCGAGTATGAAGGGGTGGATAGACGAATCAAAGAGACGTATATCAAACATAGTGATGCCCAGAACCTGACGAAACTCTATGATATGTACACGCGCTTCCTGCGCTGGGCCAGCGACCGATTGGCGGAGAATGGGGTGATTGCCTTTGTCTCGAATAATTCTTTCATTGACGCGCGTGTGTATGATGGTTTTCGCAAGGTCGTGGCGGAGGAATTTAACACTATTTACATTGTGGATATGAAAGGTGATGCCCATACCAGCGGCGAACGGCGGCAGCGCGAGGGCGGCAACGTGTTCAGCGACGAAATCCGTGTGGGCGTCGCCATTTACTTCCTGGTGCGCCAGGCGGGGGCCACCGGCTGCCAGATTTACTACACCTGCGTGGACGACTATATGAAAGCCCCAGAGAAAAAAGCCTTCCTCCGCGAGCACCGTTTACAAGATTTGCCCTTCGACCACATCCAACCCGACACACACCATACTTGGATCAACCAGGCCGAACACAACTGGGATGATTACGTGCCAATTGCAACTAAGCGAACTAAACAGGCTGGCAAAGTAGGAGAAATTAAGGCTATCTTCAAAGCTTTCTTTATTGGTGTTGTGACGGCACGAGATGAATGGGTAATTGATGTTTCAAAGCAAAGCCTGACTAACAAAGTGACATTCTTTGCAAATCACTACAATTCGTACCAATCTGTAGATGGTGCGTCCGACACAACGATAAAGTGGTCAAGGAATTTACGACGAAACTTCGAGCGGGGAACAAAGGAGTCCTTTGATTCTGATCGTATTCGACACACGTTATATCGTCCTTTTTGTAGATGCTATTTTTATGACTCGGATGTTTTTGTCAATGACCGTGCAATAGCACGTGAGATGTTGCAAGGCGACAATATTGCTATCGCTTTTAATTTTGGCTGTCCACAATTTGCTTGTTTGGCCTCAAATACGGCGTCGGACTATGCTCTTTTGAAATTTGGGAACGGCGGTACTCAATCTCTCCCCCATTACACCTACACCCCCGACGGCGCGCGCCATGACAACATCACCGATTGGGCCGTGGAACAATTCGCGGAGCATTACCATCTCACCCCCTCCCCTGAGCTGCGCGACCAGATTTTCGCCTACGTCTACGCCATCCTCCACGATCCCGCCTACCGCGCCAAATACGAGATCAACCTCAAACGCGAGTTCCCCCGCATCCCATTTTACGCTGACTTCGCGCAGTGGGCCGCGTGGGGGCAGCAGTTGCTCGACCTGCACCTGAACTTTGAGACTGTTGACCCGCATCCGCTGCGCCGGACGGATGCTCCCTACGACCCGGATCGTCCGCCCAAGCCCGCCCTCAAAGCCGACAAAGCCGCCGGAGAAATCATCCTCGACACCGCCACCACCCTCGCCGGCGTCCCGTCCGAGGCGTGGGAGTACCGCCTCGGCAACCGCACGGCCATCGAATGGGTGCTGGAATACCACAAAGAGTCCACCCCGCGCGATCCCACCATCCGCGACAAATTCAACACCTATCGCTTCGCCGACTACAAAGAGCCGGTAGTGGACTTACTGCGGCGCGTCGTCACCGTGAGCGTGGAGACGGTTAAGATCGTCAACGCTATGGCCGCCGGTCATCGAGACTCAGGGGCGTAACCCGCACAGGAGAACGCTGAACACTCTACTGGCTCACCCGCCTGCACATCACAGGACTTACGCAAGGAAGCTGCTTTTTCACCGCTGAGAGCGCTGAGGACGCTGATGAATTGCAAAAAATTTCTGCGTGCTCTGTGTGCTCTGCGGTGAATTTCCCTTCGTTTGTGTAAGCCCTGATCATAAAAATGATCGAGTGTATCCGTTGGGATCCGGCCTGGCGCGTCAAATACCTCCCGCAACCCGTCGCGCCGGAGAAACCTCTCCGGCGCGACAATTTTCGTGTGGACTCTTTTCAGGCGGCGGCTTGCGCCAGTCCTGCCGCTTGCGAGACTAACGGCTCTCAGCGGGTTGCATTCTCACCCGCGATCACCCCAAACACCGCCAGTTCCAGCAATGCGCTCCCACCGATGTAATCCGCCCCATGGACGCCCCCGGTGATTTGGCCCACCGCATACAATCCGGGAATAGGCCGCCCCATTGAATCGAGCACCTGCGCTTGCGGGCTGATCCTCAGTCCGCCCAGCGTCTGCACGATGGCCGGCTTGTAGCGCAACGCATAGAAAGGCGGCTGTTCGATTTTGCCCAGGCTTTCCGTCCGCCCAAAGGCTGTGTCTTTTCCCCCTTCCACGTCCCGATTCCATTGCGCAACGGTTTCTTCTAACGCCGTGGACGGAATCGCGATCTTCTCGGCCAATTCGGCCAGGGTAGGCGCTTGCGCTGCTACCAACCCGTCGTTTACCGCGCTCTCTAATTGCGCTTCGAAGGTCTTCTCGGGCAGCCAGGCGGTGGCGGTCGCCATGCGGCCATCGAAGATCAAGAAATAGAATGATCCATGCGTCATTGCGGCCTGGACAACTTCAAAACTGCGCCCCATTTCATCGTAAAAGCGTTTGCCGTCGGCGCCGACCAAAATGGCGCCTTGCGCCCGCGTGTGCGCCATCATGTAGGTCGGATGCAGGACTTTGTGTTTGACGTCGGCCCCCGTCTGGATGACCCGGAAAGCATCCAACGGCATGTCAGGGTAACTGACCACAGCGGCGCCAATGGCCTGGGCCATCTGAATCCCATCGCCGGTGTTGCCGGGGGAACTCCACGAAACCGCCTCCACCAGAGCCGGGCAGGTTTCCTTAACCATCTCCCGGTTGCGCCCGAATCCGCCGCTGGCTAGAATCACGCTGTCGGCCTGATACGTTACCGGTTGGCCGTCCTGTTCGGCCTTTACCCCCACCACGCGCCCGTCCTCGACGAGAAGGTCTGTGGCGCGGGTGTTGTAGAAAATTTGGACGCCACGGGCCAATGCGGCTTGTTTTAACGGGGGAATCATTCCCGGCGGCAGCAATTTCACACTCCGCGCCAGGCTATGATCGTGTTGGACGTGCAGCGCTTCAGGGCCGGGGAACTGGCACCCTTTATCCGCCAACCAGGCCCAGGCCGCCGCCCCCTTTTGAATTAACGTGGCGGCCAAAACGATATCGCTTTTATAGCGCCCGCCTTTGAGGTGATCGACCAAATACTGGTGCGGGGTATCTACAATGCCGGCTTTCGCTTGTAGTTCGGTTCCCGCCGCCGAAATGATCTGGTCAGAAATGAGCGTATCCCCTCCCAGATGGGGTAGTTTTTCCAGCAGCGTCACCTCCCCGGCCCCTGCTTCACTTGCCGCGATCGCCGCGCACAACCCGCCGCCGCCGCCGCCCACCACCACCACTTTATTGTTTTTGGAACCACCAGAATTTGCAGATTTCATTCTTCCTCCTCTGAAAATAGCCACAGAGATCACAGAGTTCACAGAGAAAACCCTTTGTGTCCTTCGTGTCCTTTGTGGTGAAAATTTTCATCCAACCGCGCTTTTTCGCGTTCTTGCGCGCTTGCTTTACCCTCCCCGCTTCAAGAATTTCTGCGCGGTAGCGATGACCGTCTGGCGCAAGGGCCGGTAATCCACCCCGGCCTGCTCCATCCCCAGGAGCACTCCGCCGACGACCGGCGGCGCAGTGAGGCGCACCGCCCGCGCGCCCGGCGCCACAACCTGCACCGTCGCCATCAGCGTCTCGCCCAGGGCCGGGCTGCCCTTGAACAGGCTGCCGATTTGCACGACCTCAAAATTCAGCGCCTCAAAGTGCAGTTGGCGGATGACGCCGATGACGAGGCTGCCCAACTCCCGTCCCGCCCAGCGGATGAGGTCTTGCGCTGCCATGTCGCCCGCTTCTGCCGTTTGGAACACCAGCGGGGCCGCCGCCGATCCCAGCGTGTAGCGATGCAGGTACAGCCCTTCCAGCAAGTCCTCCGCATCGGTGGCGCCGACGTGCGCTCTGAAGACCTCGGTGAGGCGCGTGGCCGGGCCGCGCCGCGTCCACGCTAGCGCGACGGCCTGCACTGCCGCGTTCACCAGGTCGCTGCCGCCCGCGTACTCGGCGAACATCACGCCGCCGCCGGTGACGCGCCCCTCGCGTCCCTCGCGGTCGCGCCCGTAGCAGTTGCTCCCCGTGCCGGCGACGACGCCCACGCCCCAGCCCTCCGTCGCCCCGGCCATCAGCCCGATGAGCGTGTCGTTGACCAACCCGCACGGCGCGGAAAGGCCGAGTCCGCCGATGATCTCCATATGCCGATCCCACAGGCACGGCCAATCGTACCCGGCGATGCCGAAGCCCGCCCCGGCGATAGCCGCTTTGGGGATGCCGGCGGAAGCGACCGCCTGTTCGGCTACAATGTGCAGCACCGCTTGCAGTCCTTCCCAATCCACGACTTCGTAACTGCCCGGCCCGGCCAGCCCAAAGCCGACGACCTGCCCGGTCTCATCCGCCAGCAAAGCGTGGCTCTTCGTCGCGCCAATGTCTACACCAAGAAAATAATGGGTCATTGTTGTGCTCCATAAAATGTGAGGGAGAGAGGGGGAGAGGGGGGGAGCAGGGGAAATTTTGTCTCCCCCTCTCCTTGTCTCCCCCTCTCCCCCTCACTTGGTCACTTCCAGAACTGCGGCAGATACGCCCGGTTGGTTTCCAGCATGTCGTCCAGCACGGCCTGGACTTTGTCCGCTGACGGCCCCAACGGGTGGACGAGAAGGGCTTGATAGGCGGCGTCACGGTCGCCGTGGACGGCGGCGGCGACGGTCAGCAGTTCGTAGGATTTCACGGCGGCCAGCAGGCCGAAGCAGACCGGCGGCAGCGGCGCGGCGGGCAGCGGGGTGATTCCGGCGCGTCCGACGCGGCAGGGCAGCTCCAGCACCCAATCCGCCGGCCAGCCGGGGACCGCGCCGCCGTGCGGGACGTTGACCACGTGAACCTCGTTCAGGTCGTTATAGTGCGCGTTGAGCAGTTGCGTCGCCACGGTGGAGTAGTACGCGCCGCCGCGCTCCATCAGGCCCTCCGGCGGTGCGGCGCGATCTGGTTCCGCGTATTGCGCCAGCAGCTTTTCCTCAATCGCGGCTACCTGCTCGGCGCGGGAGGGCGGCCACTGATCCTGCGCGGCGCGTTTGCGGGCGGTGTAGTAATAGTATTGCAGGTAGTAGTTGGGAATCATCTTCAGCGTCTCGATCAGGCGGACGTCCCACTCCGGCGCTTCCTCGGCGCGGAGGTGGTCCAGGGCGGCGATCAGGACTTGCGGCCAGACGTCCACGCCATCCACCGTGAACCCGCGATGCCACGAGAGGTGGTTGAGTCCCAGGGTGAGCAGTTGCGCGCGTTCTGGCGCGATGGTCTCGCCGGTTTGCGCCTGCAACCCTTTGAGGATGTCCATTTTGGCGTTGATGGCGACGTTGCAGACGCCCACCGATGGCACGTCGGGCGCGTGGCGCGCGAGGGCTTCCGTGATCAGCCCGGAGGGATTGGTGAAGTTGACCAGCAGCGCGCCGGGCGCGAGTTCGCGCATGTCGTTGGCGAGGGCGAGGATGACGGGGATGGTGCGCATCGCCTTCGCCATGCCGCCGACGCCGGTGGTCTCTTGCCCAATGAGGCCGTGACGGTGGCCGAGGTACTCGTCGCCCCGGCGGGCCGCCATCATCCCCACGCGCAATTGGGTGGTGACGTATTGCGCGCCGCGCACCGCCTCGCGCTGGTCGGTGGTCAGGTGGACGGTGAAGGGCGCGCCTTTTGCCGCTGTCATCCGCTGCGCGAAGCCGCCAACGACGTCCAGCCGCGCCGGATCAACGTCCATCAGCCAGAGTTCGGTGAGTGGCAGTGAGCCAACGCGCTCCAAAAAGCCGTTGATCAATTCCGGCGTATAGGTTGAGCCTCCGCCGATAACCGCGATTTTCATGGTTGCCTCCTGAAAAATAACAGGATTTTCGGAATGATAGGATTGGAGAAACTCCGTTCAATCCGTTGAGAGATCGGCATCACTTGGATTCAGTTGACTTCACTTATAGTCGCAAGTGTGAAATTTGTCAACGGTTTGACAGCAGGGCTTTATCATTCTCGTTGCCCCACGCTTACCGGGCAGATTTTGCGGCTGAAGCCGCCGGTAAAAAGGCGGTTTTGTGGTGACGGGCCACCGCCCGTCACCACAAAACCCCTTTAAGAATCACGGCTTTAGCCGTCTCCTGTATCGCGGCGCACCATCCGGCGGGAGAATGATAAGACCCTGGGTTTGACAGTTTTCCAGGTTGGTAGTAAGTTACAGTCATCAAATCAGCGGGGGTAAGAAACGTGGTTATGATAATCGAGATATTTTCTATGTTGTTGCTGGGGTGGGTCGCGTTCGGGGCGGTCGGACGCTCGATGGAAAGTGGGGAGTGGGAAGGTTTTGTGATGTTTGGGCGGGGTGGGGATAGCTTCAAACCCTGCGGTTCCCGCGAGACGTGGTGGATCAAGGTGAAGGGATTCAGTCGGGCGCTGGATGAGCTGCGGGCGCAGTACAACGAGATTGCCGAACACCCGTATGATCCGGTTTATCTCCGCATCAGCGGCGAGGTCAGCAAGAAGGGACAGTTTGGCCCCTTGGGATCGTATCAGCGCGTGGTCTATGTGGAGGAAGTGTTAGAGGTGCGCACGCGGCAGGATAACGACTGCCGCAAGCGGCGCGTGTAGGCTGGAGGACAATGAGAAAGCCCCGGATTTCCGGGGCTTTTTTAGTCTTTTTCGGCGCGAAGGGGAGCAATGAGGCCAAATTTGATGTCGTCCGGTGGCGTGGCGCGGGTCACGATTTCCGGCCACAGTTCCAGCGGCGGGGTGGCGATCAGGGCGGTGGAGAGGCGGAGGGTGTTCAGGTCGTCGTGCAGGTAGGGGCGCTGCCCGCAGTGGAGGGCGTCGCAGGATTGGCGGAGACCCGGCCCGCATTGCTTCCAGGGGCACAGCCGTCCCAGGTACTCGTGTTGCGGGTCGGCCAGGAACACATCGGCGCTTCGGCTGAAGCTTTGCGCGTGGCCGCGCAGCTTGCGTCCCAATTCGGCCAGGTCAGGTAGGCGAACGTTGGCGTCAACCGTCACCAGCAGGTCGGCGTCCTGCGGCTCCGGCTTTTCGGTGGTCAGCGAGCCGATCAGGGCGATGCGCGTCACGCCCGGCAGCTTGCGGGCCGCGCGCACGAACCCCAACACTTCGGCAATGAGCCGCGCTCGGATTGTGGAATCGTATCCCGGCGTTCCTTCCGGTTCCCCCCATTCGATCCCCTCGTGGGTCAACCAGGTCTGCACGCGCTGGCGCGCCTGTTCGGCAGAGAAACCCAGCCAATGTTTGCGCAGGGTAGGGTGCTCGGCCATCGCGTCCTTAAATTGCCGGAAAGCGCCCTGCCCGCTGATCGCACGCCAAAGCTTTTGACGAAGGTCTTTGTCTTCGAGGGTGTTGATGAAGGTGTGCATATCGTTGTAGGCGGCGCTGCTGTCGCTTTTGGGGACGTCCAGGTAGCGCGTGAGGTAGCCTTGTTCGATGGCGTGCGCCTGAAGCAAGGCCTGTTGTCGCCATTCCGGTAAATGCCGTTGTTGAAGGATGTTGGGCATGTTGAAGTGTTCCGGGGCGTTGGGGTCATAAAATTCTTCGTAGATGGCTTCCAGTTCCCATTGCACCTCGGTCAATGCCATCAACACATGGCCGGTTTCCATATCCAGATAATAGTTGATAGCGTCGCTGCTGTATTCAAAAGCAGCCAGTAGTGCATCCAAATCCACATAAATTTTGTTCATAGGCTCATTTTACTTCCGATTCCCTTTTCCTACCACCACGTCCTTCTGTCGCTGTTTGCCCCGCAGGTCTTTTTCCACGAACAGGCGCTCGCCGGTGAACGGGTCCATTTCAGTATAGTACATCACGCTGGCATAGGTGGATGGGGTGGGGGTGAAGATTTGCACCTGCTCTGGTTGAAGTTTCAGCTCTCGTGTGGCGAAGTCTCTCAACCGCTCCATATCTTCCAGCGTGCAGCCGGGATGCGCCGCGATGAGGTAATAGGTGAGAAACTGCTTTTGCCCGGCGGCCTCCGTTTCCCGGTAGAATCGGTCGCGGAAAGCGAGCAGCGGCTTGACGCCAGGCTTGCCCATCCGCCGCAGCACGTGATGCACCGTATGCTCCGGCGCGATTTTCATCTGCCCGGACGTGTGTCGGGCGACGATCTGGCGCAGGTAGGCGCGCCCGTGCGCTTTGTCGGCCAGCACCATGTCGTAGCGGATGCCGGAGGCGACGAAGACTTTCTTGACGCCTTCGAGTTGGCCGAGCTTTTGCAATAATGCCATTTGATGTTGGTGGTCAATGGGCAACTGCGGGCACGGCTCCGGGTAGAGGCAACGTTTGTGTTCACAGACGCCGTGCTCTTGTTTTTTGGCGCACTCGAAGCCGTACATGTTCGCCGTCGGGCCGCCCACATCTTGCAGATAGCCCTTGAAATCCGGGCGCCGGGTCAACTGCCGCGCCTCTTTCAAAATCCCCGCCTCGCTGCGCCAGCGCACCGTGCGCCCCTCGTGGACGGCGATGGCGCAGAAGTTGCACTCGCCGTAGCAGCCCCGGTGCGTGGTCAGCGCAAATTGGATGGTGTCCTGCGCCCGCACCGCGCCCTGCTGCGCGTAGAACGGATGCACGTCGCGGGTGAAGGGCAGCGCGTACACCGCGTCCAGTTCCGCCTGGGTCAAATACGGCTGCGGCGGATTCTGCACCAGGTAACGGGTGTCCTGCTGCTGGCATAGCCCTTTGGCCGTGCGCGGATCGGTGTTGCGGTAGAAGGTGTGGAACATCTCAATAAAGGCGTGCTTGTCGGCGACGGCGGCGGCGTAGGCGGGCAGCTCTACATAATCCGCCGGTTTTTCCGCCGCAACGTAACACAGACCGCGCACTTGCTGCGCCCGCGCCAGATCGCCGTCGCGGAGCGCGTCCACCAGTTCCACGATGGCGCGCTCGGCCATCCCGTAGACCAGATAGTCTGCTTTGGCGTCGAAAAGCAGCGAGCGCCGCACGCTGTCGCTCCAGTAGTCGTAATGGGCGATGCGCCGCAAACTGGCCTCGATCCCGCCGAGGACGATGGGCGCGACGGGCTTGCAGTGCTGTTTGATCAGGTTCGTGTAGACGATGACGGCGCGATCCGGGCGGCGCGTGTTTTGGCCGCCGGGCGTGTAGTCATCCGATTTGCGGCGCTTCTTCGTCGCCGTGTAGTTGGCAACCATCGAGTCAATGCTGCCGCCGGTGACGCCCCAGAACAGGCGCGGCGTCCCCAGGCGCGTGATGTCGTCCGCGCTGTGGATGTCCGGCTGCGCGATCACGCCTACGCGGTAGCCCGCGTCCGCCAGCACCCGTCCCATCACCGCTACGCCGATGAAGGGGCTGTCAATGTAAGCGTCGCCGGTGACGAGGATGACATCCAGCGCATCCCAGCCGAGCGTCGTTAATTCTTGGGGGGTGGTCGGTAGGAACATGACTTCAGTATCGAGACTATGAATGGAACGCAGATTTGCGCAGATGGACGCAGATAAAATTTAAAAAATCCGCGTTCATCCGCGTTTATCCGCGTCCTGATTTTTTAGCGTTGCAGATTGTTAGCCTCTGGTCTATCAAATCGCAGATAGGTCTGCGTGGCGTTGTCCAGATTGGCGTAGACGCCCCGGTATTCCGGCGGGAGTAGCGCGGCGATCTGGTACATCATCTCGTCGGTGATTTGCTGGCGCACGGCGCGGGTCACTTTAACGTCGTTGGTTTCTATTCGGAAAGGCTCGCCCACGGCGATGTGATACTCCGTCCGGCGCAGGCGTTTGATGTTCTCCGCGAACTTTTCCCCGCCGTAGCAGGCGACCGGCACCACCCGCGCGCCGGTGCGCTGCGCGAGCATCACCACGCCGGGCTTCCCGGCTTGTAGGTAGCCGTCATGACTGCGCGTGCCCTCCGGCGCGATGAAGAGGATGCGGCCTTGTTCCAGGGCTTCGATGCCCCGTCGTAGCGCCGTCAGGTCTACCTCCTCGCGGTTGATGGGGATGACGTCCCACACGCTAAACAGGATGCGATAAAACCAGATTTTCCAGTTTTCTTCTTTGGAAAAACCGATCCCCAGATCGCTGGGCACACGGGGATAGATCATCGGCAGTTCCAGGAAGTTGACGTGGTTGGAGATGACGATGAGCGGCCCGACCAGCGGGACTTTGTTGAGCTGATCCGCGTCCACTTTGCAGATGATGTTGGTGAGAAGTTTGATGATCTGATTAAAAACTACTCGAACCACCTTTTTCCCTGGCGGCAAAAAGCGTTGGGGGTTGACCAGTGTGGCGGCGTTTTCGGTCATGGTATTCTCCAAACTTTTATGATGCGTGAGGTGTGAAACATGAAAGGCGAGGTCGGCATACTCAAACTCTCACGTTTCATAAAATAGCTTTTTGTAACACTGTCACCAAGTCGCGCAGCTCCCCACGATAGGTGGGCGTTGGGACGCCGGCTTCTATTTCCGTCGCCGGGCCGGGCACCAGGAATGTGGAACAGCCCAGTTCCGCCGCGACCATATCCATCTCCTCGTCGCCTATGATGAGCGCCTCTTCCGGCGCGCAAGCCAGTTCGTCCAGAATTTCGGTGAAGTAGCGCAGGTCGGGCTTGGCGAAGTGGCTGTTTTCGTAGTGCGTCACCTTTTGGTAGGGGAAGTTGTCCACGTCCGCCCAGGCCATACGTTGGCGGGTGGCGATCTCCGGGAAGTAGGGGTTGGTGGCGATGACCACGGTGTACCCCAGGTCGAAGGCGGCTTGCACGACGCCGCGCGCTTCCGGCTTGCGGCGCGTGTAGCGGCGCAGTTTGGGGAATTCGTGTTCATAGAAGTGCATAATGGCCGGTTCCAACGTTTCGCGCGGCGTCCCAACGTAGGGATAGAAGACGTCCGCAAAAACCGCTTCATTGGTGCGTTGCCCGTCGTTGCGGCTGACCGCGTCGGATCCGGCCAGGATGCCTTTCACCACCCGCTCCGGCGGCGCGAGGTGCGCCACGCTGGCCGACAACGCGCTGAGGTACGGCGGCAGGAAATCGCGCCGCATATCGTACTCCAGCAGCGTGCCGTCAAGATCGAAGAGAATGGCTTTGAGGGTCATGGTTACCGGCGGTAGCCTTCGGCAACAATTTCATCGGATTTGAACGTAACGGCCTCCAGGCACACCTCTGTGGGCCAGTTGTCGCTCACGATAGTGTCAATTTCCCCTCTGACGAGGAACGCCACCCCAATGCCGTTCACCCGCAACTTTTTCAGCGTGATGACCGGCATACAGCCGGCCGCAGTGACCTCAATGCTGCCATCCACTTTGAGTTCCTGCCCGTCGATGAAAGGCAGCTCCACGCCGGCCTCCACCAGAGTGTCTCCGTCAATTTTCACCTCAAAGCTGAGCAAATCCTCCGCCACGTCCACGGTGACGCTGTCCAGCCCCGGCACCTCGCTGTTGTTCTCGGCGATGAGCGTGTTCAACGTCTCTTCGGTGATCATCAGGCGCACACTTTGCCCAGCTTCCACCTCGGTTTGCAAGTCCGTAGCGTCCGCCACCGTTTCGATGGTGTATTCCGGCAGATCGCGCAGCGGCGCTTCCTCGACGACTTCCGGCTCCGGCTCGACGACGCCCAGCCACACCAGCACCGGCCCGATAAGCGGCCATTCTGGGACTGGCGGCAGCAGTTGCGGCTGCGCCACTTCGCGCGCGTAGACGGGCGCAGCGCCGGCCAGCAGCGCCACAAAGACCCATAGATTAAACCATTTTGACAAGCGTTTCATTTTTATTCTCCGTATTATTTTTTCTTCAGCAGATTTAGCTGATTCAGCAGATTAAATCCAAAATCTGCTCAATCTGCTTAATCTGCTGACAAAACTCTTAATCTTCCTCAATGCCCCACCAGTACATATCCGCCAGTTTCCGATGTTCCTGGTGCAGGCGCACATAGCTCGCGTGGCGGTGATCGTCAATCGCGCCCTCCGCCAGGGCCGCGAGGACGGCGCACCCCGGCTCGACCGTGTGGCTGCAATCGGAGAAGTCGCAGTGGGGGACGTAGGGCGCGATGTCGGGGAAGTAGGCGTCAATCTCCTCCGGGTCCAGGTCGAAGAGGGCGAGCGCGCGGATGCCGGGCGTATCGGCCACCCAGCCGCCGACGGCCAGCGGCGTCATCTCGGCGACGGTGGTGGCGTGGCGTCCCTTGCCGGTGACGCGGCTCACGTTCATCACCCGCTTGCCCAATCCCGGCTCTAGCGCGTTGAGCAGGCTTGTCTTGCCGACGCCTGACGGCCCGATCAACGCCGAGGTCTTGCCGCGCAGCCGCTCGCGCAGCGCATCAATGCCCGACTTCTGAGCGGCGCTGGTGTGAATAACCTCGTACCCGATGCGCTCGTAAACGGCGAACATGCGCCGGGCTTCCTCTTCGGTAATCAAATCCATTTTGTTGGCGCAGATCAAACTGGGGATTTCCTGGCGTTCCGCGCCGACCAACAGCCGATCCAGCATCTTCAAATGGGGCGCGGGGTTGGCGCAGGCGACGACAAACACCACCTGATCCGGGTTCGCCATGATGACCTGCTCCCGTTCGCGCAGATAGCCCTGCCGATCCCAGCGCCGCGATCCCCTCCCGGAGGCCAACGGCTTGAGCCGGGTCAACGCGCGCGTGCGCTCTTCTACATCCTCGATCACATTGCTGCCATCGGGAAGGTTTTCCCACTGCACGCGATCCCCGACGGCCACAATGGTGGCTTCCTGGCGTTCCTTCTTCAGCCGCCCGCGCAAATGCGCGACGATGGCTTGACCGTCATCGGTCAGAATCGTGTAAAACCCGCTTTGCGACTTGATCACCAGCCCGGACTGCAAACTTTCCCCCATTCGCCTCCTGCGAGTGTTTTTTGGGAAACTGGAAATGAGTAATGGGTAATGGGTAATGAGTGATGAGTAATGAGTGATGAGCGCCACTCTTTACTCATTTCTCATTTCTCCTTACTCATTTCTGATTACAGCTATTGTACCGGGTGAACCTACCCTGTCAATGCCTTTTATGTTCGGCGTAATAGGTGTAATCGCCTAAATATTCTGTCAGCGCGCCGTCTTCCAGTTCTACCACGCGCTCTACCACGCGGTTCAGGAAGTAGCGGTCGTGCGAGATGACCAGCACCGTCCCCTGGAAGTCGTCTATCGCCTGTTCCAGCACCTCGCAGGACGGCAGATCGAGATTGTTGGTCGGCTCGTCCAGCAGCAGGAAATTGGCGTCGGAGAGCATCAGCTTGGCGAGTTGCAAGCGGCTGCGCTCCCCGCCAGACAGCGTGGAGACGGTATCCCGTGCGCGCTCGTAGGGGAAGAGGAAGCGCCGCAGGAAGTTCACTGCTGCGTGTTCCGACATGGATTTGGCGTCCCAAATGCTTTCGATCAGCGTGCGATTTGGGTCCAACGTCTGATGCTGCTGCGCGTAATATCCGATCCGCACGCTCGGCCCGACCTTGATGACGCCGTCCGTCGGCTCCTCCTGCCCCAGGATGCAGCGAAACAACACACTCTTGCCGCTGCCGTTGGCGCCGATCAACCCCACGCGCTCCCCATGCCACAACAGCAACTCCAACCCCATCAACACAATCTTCTCCCCTTCTCCCTCTCTCCCTCTCTCCCCCTCGCCTTGTCTCCCCCTCTCCCCCTCGCCCGGAAACACCTTGTCCAAATCCACAATCTCCAACACCTTATTCGACCCCCGCCAGCCGTTCAACTCCAACCCCATCTTCTCGCGCTCGAAAATCGGCTTCTCGATGATCTCGCCGTTCTTCTCCATCCGATCCAGCATCTTTTGGCGGGAGCGCGCCTGGCGGATGTGGCGCTCATCAATGACGATGCTCGCCCAATACTCGAAGCGCGCAATCGCGGCCTCGATGCGGGCGATTTCCTTCTGCTGCGCGGCGTACATCTGCTGCTGGCGCAGCAGGCGCAGTTGCTTGGTCGTGGCGTAGGCTGAGTAGTTTCCCTGGTAGACCGTGATGTGGTGGTCTTCCAGTTCGGCAATGCCCTCCGCGACTTCGTCCAGCAGATAGCGGTCGTGCGAGACGATGATGACGGCGCCGGGGTAGGTGCGGATGAACGTTTCCAGTCGCGTCTTGCCCGCCAGGTCGAGGTGGTTGTCCGGCTCGTCGAGCAGCAGCAGATCGCACTGCATCGCCAGCAGCTTCGCCAGCCCCAACATCTTCTGCTGGCCGCCGGAAAGCACGCCGACCGACAGCTCGAAATCGCTTTCGGCGAAGCCGACGTTTTGGAGCGCCTGCTTGACGCGGCTCTCGTAGCGATAGCCGTCGCGCTGCTCAAACTCTTCCTGCGCGCGGGTGAGGGCGGCCATGGCGCGCGCGAGCTGCCGCTCGTCGTTGTAGACGGCGGGATCGCCCAGGCGCGCTTCCAGGCGGCGCATCTCGGCCTCCAGGTGATGCAACTCGGCGTTGGCCGACAGCGCTTCCTCCCAGACCGTGCGGCTCGCATCCAGGTGAGGCGTCTGCGCCAGGTAGCCGACCTGAGCGACGCGCCGCGCGACGAAGCCCGCGTCGGCCTGCAATTCCCCGACGATGAGGCGCAGCAGCGTGGACTTCCCCGCGCCGTTCGGTCCCACCAGCCCGATCTTCTGCCCGGCCTGAATCTCCCACGCGAGCTTGTCCAACACCCGTTGCGCGCCGTGGTAGAAGCTGACTTTATCCACATTGACAATCACAGTACCCATATCTTCCTCCCTATGAAGACAGGGATTTGGGATTGGGGAGTGGGCATGACCCAATCCCTACTCCCTCATTCCTAATCCCCTGATGAAATAAAAAGGCCGTGGGAGTTCTCGCTCCCACGGCCCAGGAAGGGTGCTGCTGGCTATTAGAAAACAGAAAGCCGCAGGCGCGAGCGCGCCCACGGCTCTCAACGAACTAAACAAGTATAGATGTGACGGACGGGTTGTTCGCAGGCGCACCTAGAGACGGTGCGCCCCGCTGGACCCGATGAATCCGTATATCCCGATGAACGTTTTGCCTAAACTGATCGTTAACATTGTGTCCTCACTTGATGAACGGCATTATACCATATTTGCTAAAACGTGGTACTTGCTCAGGGCTATTGCATTTCGAAAACTTCTTCCCGTCAAGCAGCCTGTTTTGCCGCTGAAGCGGCGTTTTTAAGGGGGGATTTTTGCGGCGGGGCGAAGCCCCGCCGCAAAAATCCCTTTTATCCCCGGCCTTTAGGCCGTATTCAGTTGCCGGACGTGATCAAATGCGATAGCCCTGGAACGCTGCATCACATTGGACAAATATGCAGAACACGGTAGTATACTAGCCTTATGCTGAGTGCAATCCTAACCTGGTATCTCGTGCTGCAAGGGCTGGCGTTGGCGGGGACGCCGCTGGCGTTGGCGTGGCTGCGACATCTGCCCTCCCGTGGGTACGCCGCCGCCAAAGCCCTGGGCCTCTTGTTGACCGGCGTGTTGTTCTGGTGGGGCTGCATTTTGCATCTGTGGGCCAATACGGCGGCAGCCGCGTTGACGTCCGCTGCGCTGATCTTCGCCCTGGGCCTGTGGCTGCTGCGTGGCCGTTGGGGCGAGGTGGCTGCGTGGTGGCGAGAGAACCGGCGCTTTGTCGTCGTCACCGAAAGCCTCTTCCTGCTCGCGTTGATCGCGTGGGCGCTGGTGCGCGCCGCCCAACCGCAGTTGGAGACGGCCGGCGGCGAGAAGTGGATGGAGATCGCGTTCCTCAATGCCGTGCTGCGCGCGCCCGCGATGCCCCCGCACGATCCCTGGCTCTCCGGCTACGCGATCTCCTACTATTACCTGGGCTATTTGCTGCTCGGCCTCGTGACCCGCCTGTCGGGACTGCCGGCGACGGTGGCCTTCAACCTGGGGAACGCCGGCTGGTACGCGCTGGCGGCGGTTGGCGCGTATGGGATCGTCTACGATCTGCTCGCGCCGCGCGTGGGCAAGGTGCGCGACGCCGTCCGCCCGTTGTTCGCGCCACTGTTGTTGCTGGTGACGGGCAACGGCGAGGGATTATTGGAGTCGCTCCATTCGCGGGGCCTGCTACCCCCGGCCTTTTGGGCCTGGCTGGACATCCGCAATCTCGACGGCGCGCCGCAACCGCCGTTCTCCTGGATCCCGCAGCGCTTCTTCTGGTGGTGGCAGGCTTCGCGCACCCTGCGCGACTACTCGCCCTGGGGCGAATACCTGGAAGTGATTGACGAATTCCCCGCTTTCAGCTTCATCCTGGGGGACATGCACCCGCATGTCCTGGCGCTGCCGTTTGTCCTGCTGATCGTCGCGCTGGCGCTCAATCTGTACCGGCGCGGCGCACCGGCGCGCGTGTGGGATTGGAAAACCCTCTTGCCGCGCCTGACGCCCCTGCTCCCGTATGCGATCGTGCTGGGGACGTTGGGCTTCCTCAACACCTGGGATTTGCCGATCTACTGGGCCTTGATGTTCGGAGCATTGGTGCTGGGGCGGATTTCAGATACCGATGATGCGCTGGAGACGGTGGTCGCTTCTTCGACGCGCGAGGCGTGGCCCCCGCTATTTGAGCGGGCTTGGCGTTTGGCACCGGAGGGCGTCTTCCTGGGCGTCCTTAGCATTGCGCTGTACTTCCCCTTCTGGTATGCGCTGCGCTCGCAGGCGGGCGGGATTCTGCCGAATCTCTTCAATGCCACGCGCCTGCCGCACTTCGTGGTGATGTTCGCGCCGTTGCTCGTCCCCCTGGGCGGTTTGCTCGTTGGCGCGGCGCGGCGCGCGCGGCTTAGCTTGTGGGCTATCCTGGGGTGGAACGCGGCCTTCCTGGGCGGGATCGCGGTTGCGGGCCTGATCATGGGGGCGGCGGCGGCTTATCCGTACCTGATGAGCATCCTGCGCCGCGAGACGGTGCAGGGTTACAGCCTGTCGCCGGAGCAGACGACCGCCGCCGTGCTGAACCGCCTGGCGAATCCGTGGGTGGGGGGGCTGCTGGCGCTAGGCGTGAGTATTTGCGTGCTGACGTTTATGCGGCGGATGGAACATACTGAAAAAGAGGCTGTTTCTTCCGATTCCGCCGACCTTTTCCCTTTGTTGCTGGCCTTTTTGGGATTGGGATTGACGCTCGCGCCGGAATTCCTCTACTTGAAGGACATTTTCATGACGCGCATGAATACGATCTTCAAGTTTTACTTCCAGGCGTGGGTGCTGTGGAGTTTGGCCGGGGCGTGGCAGTTAGCGCGCTGGACGACGCCGGACGACGCGGAGGATGCGCCTTCTCCGGTGCGGCGTTACGGGCTGGCGGCGTTATCGGGACTCCTCATTCTGGCGGGACTGGTTTATACGTTCCTGGCGATTCCGGCGCGGGCGCAAGAGCACGGCGTTCCCTGGACGCTAGATGGGGCGGCGTGGCTGGACGCGCGTTATCCCCAGGATGCTGCAGCGATTCGGTGGCTTAACACCAACGTCACCGGCGTACCGGTCATCGTGGAAACACCGGCCGACGCGCACCGCGCCTACGCCTACGAGGGCCGCGTCGCCTCGCTGACGGGGTTGCCTACCGTGTTGGGCTGGAGCAGCCATGAGTTACAGTGGCGCGGCAATTACGACGAGCCGGGGCAGCGCGAGGTGGCCCTGGAGCAGTTGTTCACCACGCTCGATCCCGAAGTGGCGCGGCAAGTTTTAGCGCATTACGCGGTCGAGTACATCTACGTCGGTCCGGTGGAGATCGGTCGCTATCCCGCCGACGGATTGGCGAAGTTTGCGGCGATGTTCCCTACCGTCTATGCTGCGGACGGCGTCACCATTTATCGCGTGAGGCCCTGAAAAGTTTCACGCAAAGGCGCAAAGGCGCGAAGCTCCTAAACGGCTGATTTTGGGGCTGGTTCTTGAAGCAAGGCATAGTTTTTTCCTTAGCGTCTTAGCATCTTTGCGTGAGATTTTAATTTTTCGTGGAGTTAACCAGTATGCAGGATATTATCGCCGTTGCCCGGCAATTCATCCCTGATGGTGAAGTCGCCACGGTGCGCGAGTATGGTTCCGGCAACATCAATAACACCTTTGTGGTCACACCGGCCCAGGGGGCGCGCTTCATTTTGCAATGGATCAATCAGCGCGTGTTTCCTGAACCGGCGTTGATTATGCACAACTTCCGCACCTTCTCCGAGCATTTGCAGGCGCGGTTGCGGCAAGACCCGGTGGCGCCGGGCCGTCGCTGGGAGATGCCGGCTATCCTCCCCACCCGCAGCGGTGCGGATTATTGGGTGGATGTGGACGGAGGTTTCTGGCGCGCCGTCACCTTCGTCGAGGGGGCGCAGACTCACCCGTTTATCCGCGACGCCGCGCACGCCCACGAAGTCGGCTACGCGCTGGGAACGTTCCACCGGTTGATCAGCGACCTCGATCCGACGCGACTCTACGACACACTCAAAGGCTTTCACCTCGTGCCGATGTATTTGCTGCATTACGACGAGGTGTTGCAATCCCCCAAGGTCGCCTTGACTGCGCCAGACGTGCAGCACTGTATGCGCGTGATTGCGCGGGCGCGGCAGTGGGGTGCCGTTTTGGAAGAGGCGCGCGCGCGCGGTGCTTTGCAGGTGCGTCCCGTCCATGGCGACCCCAAAGTGGACAACATTATGATAGACAACGTCACCGGCCAGGCCGTCAGCCTGATTGACCTGGATACGGTCAAGCCGGGATTGATTCACTACGACATCGGCGATTGCCTGCGTTCCGGCTGCAACCCCCTGGGCGAAGAGCCGGACGATCCGAGCGGCGTGCGCTTTGAAACAGCCCTGTGCCGCGCCATCTTGGGCGGCTATCTGCCGGAGGCGAAGTGCTTCTTGACCCCGGCGGATTATGAGTATCTTTACGATGGGCTGCGCGTGTTGGCATTTGAGATGGGGCTGCGCTTCTTCACCGACTATGTGGAAGGGGATGTCTATTTCAAGGTGCGGGACGCCCGCCACAATCTCTTGCGCGCGCTGGTGCAGTTCAAATTGTTGGCGAGCATTGAGTCTCACGAGGCGGACATCCGCGCGATCATTCGCGATCTGAGGTGAGTTTTTGTGAGTTTCACGCAAAGGCGCAAAGTCGCCAAGAAAAATCAATGAGAAGTATTTGAAATCTTTGCGTCTTTGCGCCTTTGCGTGAAAATTCCCCTTTTTCGGGAGAGCTAGGGAATGATGATGGATCGAGCGATACCCATAGACCAATCAAAGTGGCTGCGGTGGGCGTGGCTGCTGTTGGCGCTGGCAGTGGCGGCGCTGCGGATTGTCGGGCTGGCCCAGACGCCGCTGTCACCGGCTGAGGCGACGCGCGCGCTCGCGGCTTGGGACGCGGCGGAGGGGCGCGGCTGGCCCGCGCAGAGCGATGGCTCACTGCTGTTGGTGGGGAACACCCTGCTGTTTGCCGCCTTCGGCGCGGGTGATGGGGTGGCGCGCTGCCTCCCGATGCTGGCCGGCATCGCGTTGACACTGCTGCCCTGGCTCTGGCGCAGGCGGCTGGGAGATGTGGGCGCGTTCGCGGCGGCGGTCGTGCTGGGCTGCTCGCCGCTGCTGCTGGCTGCGTCGCGCCGCGTGGAGGGGACAACGCTGGGCTTGCTCGGCGCGGCGCTGCTGGCGACGGCGCTGTTTTCCGCCGAAGAGCCGGATGCAGCCGGGCCATCCCGCCGGATGCTGCCCGCGTTGATCATCACCGGGCTTGCGGTGGGGCTGACCGGCGGCGCATCCTTTTTCGATGGCCTGCTGCCGCTGGCGGGGGCGTGGCTGCTGGCGCATTGGCTGCTGCGTCAACCGGCCGCTTTCAAATCATCCGACTGGCTGCGCCCGGCGTTGTTGGGGGTGGTCGGCGCGCTGCTGATCTCGCTCGGCTTCGGGTTCCGCCTGGGCGGGTGGAGTGGGCCGTTGGAGGGATTGGCGGCGTGGACTTCTCGTTGGGGCGGCGCGCGCGTTTCTGGCGTCGGGATGTTTGGGCTGTACGAGCCGTTGACTCTGGCGCTGGCGTTGCTGGGAGGCGCCTGGGCTATCGCGCGCCGTGAGAGGGCGGCGTTGCTGCTGGCTGTTTGGGGCGTGCTCGCGCTGCTGCTGGCCGTTGTGCGCCCGGCTTTGCCCGCGACGGGGTGGGGGAGTGTGGTTTTGCCGTTCGCCTTGCTCGCCGGGCATGGGATACAGCGGATGGCGGATACCCTGGAAGCTCCGGTCGTCCACTGGGTCCTGCTGCACATCGGCGTCAGCGTGCTTTTCTGGCTGCCGGCCGGACTTGCTATGGCGGGGCATGCCGCGCGGGTGGCATTGATTAGCGATACCGCCGGTTCCGTTTCTCAGTGGGTGCTGCTGTTGGGAGTGATCGTCTTGGTATCGCTCCATGGGTTGATCGCGTTGCTCTTTTTCTATATCATGCCTACGAAATTCATCTGGCGCGGGGCAGTGTTGGGGTTTGCGGGTGCGCTGCTGCTCATTCAACTGAGCTTTGCGTGCGGATTGTCCCATGGGCGGCCCACGTCCCCGGCGGAACCGGCGGCCGCGGCATCCACCTCACCGGATGTGTGGGCGTTGCGTCGCAGTGTGGATGAAATCGCCGTATTGCATGGGCGGCGGCAGGACACTATGACGGTGGCCCTGGTTGGGATGGACGCGGACCTGTCCGCTGTGCTGCGCTGGGCGCTGCGGGAGGTGGGGCGGGTATCCGTGATGGCTGAGTGGCCGGATGCATCCCCGGATGTGGTGATCACGCCATTGGATTTCGTCGCGCCCACGTCGCCGGCGCAGGGGTGGGCCGGGATGGCTTTTGTGGTGCGGCTGCGCGCCATTACATCCGCGCCCCGGTGCGTTTCGCTCATTCCGCCGGATTGCGCCAACTTTGCGCAGTGGTATTTATTTCGTACCGCGCCGGACATGGGCGCGTCCGACCGGGTGGTGTTGTGGAAGAGCGACTGATGAAGAACGGATCAGTGGAATCGCTGGTCCGTGAAGAATTGATAGGGGACAAAGATGCCAGCTTATCGTAAGGCCAGTATTCGGGAGTTAATCCGCTCAGCGTATGAATTGGACGGGCGTTTTATTGAGGGCCGCTTGCACCGGGAGGCGGAGGGCGGCCGGTGGTTGGTGGGTGATATCCCTTTGGACGAGTGGCTGTCTCAGAACGAGGGGCAAAACATTACGTTGCTGTTGTTGTCTCTGGATGATGAACGTCCGATGGAAGAGCGCGTGTGCATGACCTGCGGGCGAAAGTACATTGGTGTGGAGTGCCCACACTGCCGCGAGGTACGCACCCGATTGCGGGGACCGCGATAGTTTTTTTTGTCAACAGATTGCGCAGAGACGCGGAGTTTTTTGACTATGTGACTATGCGACTGACGACTACCGGACTATTTTCAAGGGAGGTTAAAGAGTGAATATTTTGGAGTATATTCGCATCCTACGGCAGCGTGGTTGGATCATCATTCTGGCGGCCGTGATCACGGCCGCCAGCGCACTGCTGTTCAGTAAATTGCAGCAACCGGAATACCGTTCGAGCATTCAGGTGATGATTGAGTTGGCTCGCCCGGATTTCGGTCTGACGCAGTCCATTAAGCAGTTGTTGCGCAGCTATGCGACAGGGATGTGGTCGAAGCAGCGGGCGCAGCAGGTGATCAACCGATTGGACTTGCTATACACGCCGGAAGACCTGATCGGGGACGTGAAGATTGTGCCGGACGAGTCTATTATGGTGATCCAGATTGACGTGGACAACTACGATGGGCCGACCGCTGACGCGATCGCCAATGCCTGGGCGCAATTGCTTGTGGAGTGGCGCAATGAGCAAAATGACAAGCAGGACAAGGAAAACCGGGTGTTCGCCACTATCATAGACCCGGCAACCCATCACCAAATTCGTCCCAAAACACTCATCAACGTGGCGGCGGGCGGTATTTTCGGGCTGGTCCTCGGCGCTGTGGTGGTGTTCATCCTGGAATGGTTGGAGGCCGGCATTGTGCATGATCCACGCTCCCTGGAACGTGAAACCGGTTTGACGATCATTGGGGTGATCCCACCGGAGTAGAGAGGGGGAGAGAGGGAGCGGGGGAGACCGGGTGACAAGGTGACAAGGCGATTGTCAACCTACCCACTAACTCTTCACTCCTAACCCCTAACTCCTCACTCGCAATTCGCAATTCGTAATTCGTAACTCGGAAGGAAACGATGATGGCCGATATGAACTTGATTACGTTGACCAATCCCCAGGCGCCGGCGGCGGAGGCTTACCGCGCCTTGCGGATGAATCTGGCATTCGCCAGTGTGGATAAGGGCTTAGAGAGCCTGGTGGTTTCTTCGCCTGCGTCTGACGATACCAAGTCGGCGGTGGCGGCGAATCTGGCGGTGGTGATGGCGCAGGCGGGCGGGCGGGTGATTTTGGTGGATGCAGATTTGCGCCGCCCGCACCTGCATGCGTTATTTGGTGTGTCTCAAGAACCGGGGCTGACGACGGTGATGTTGAGTCAGGAGAACGGTGTGAAGTTGCCCCTGCTAGAAACATCCATTCCCGGCTTGCGCGTTTTGCCGGCTGGCGCGCTGCCGCCCAATCCCGCGGACATCTTGAGTTCACAGAAGATGCAGCACTTGCTGGAACAACTCAAGGCCAATACCGATGTGGTGATTCTGGACGCGCCGCCGGTGACGGTGGCCGTGGACGCGGCGGCGCTGGCTGCGCGCACGGACGGGTTGTTGTTGGTCGTGCGCGCCGGGCACACGCGCCGCGACCGCATCACACAGGCTCAGGAGATGTTGGAACGCTTTCGCGTGCGGCTGTTGGGCGCCGTCTTCACCGACGCCTCCGGCGGCGGGTTGCTCACGGGTTATTGAGTTTCAACGGATTGAACGGATCCAACGGAAAATTCGTTCAATCCACTGAAAAACAAGGACGCCCCGCTGCTTTCAGCGGGGCGTTTAACTTATGCGATTTACAACGCCATTGTATGACCGAGGCGTTGCGCGGCCTCACTGATTAAGTGTGTACTTAAATCCACTGAGATTTTGCCGGTATTGACGACCATGTGATAGAGGTCGGGATCCTCCCAGGCCACATCGTAGAAATGCTTCAAGTAGCGGGCGCGCTCCTTGTCACTCTGGTTGATTTGTTTTTCAGCTTCTTTGGCATCCAGCCCCAGTCGTTCTACCAGGCGTTGGATGCGCAAGGGTTTGGGGGCCATGACCCGAATGTGCAAAACATTGGCGTGATCGTGGAGGAGCACCTGTCCGCCACGACCGACGATGATGACATTGCCTACTTGCGCGTATTCCTGAATCACTTGCCGCATCAACTCGGTGTAGGACTCGCTGGCTTCCACGCGGCGCTCATGTTCCACCTGACGGCGCAGCAGCGCCTCATCCCGACCAATACTTTCCTGGAGCATCAAGGTGGCAACTTTTTCATCGTAGGTATACCCTTCGCGCAATGTGGCGCTGGCAATGGTCGGGATCATCGGCAGCGAATTCATCGCTATAAGAAAACGATCCAAGAAACCGGGGACTCTTTCCTTGTTTTCCAGTTGTGCGACCATGGCCTCGTCGGGGTACCCGGCAATTTCGGCGGCGCGGTTGAGGATTTCGCGGTCAATATAACGCAGATTGAGGCGCTTGGCAACAGCCGTGGCAATGTAGCTGCCCCGGCTGCCTAGCTGTCGTGAAATCGTGATAACAATGCTCATAGTGGTCTCCTTTCAATGAGGAAATAACATTGAGACACAATGCCTCTTTGCTCTTATGTTAACACCTAAAAACATGCAAGTCAATATTCTGTATTCTCTGAGGGGCGTTTCAAAAAAAGGCAATCTGGTTGCCGCCTGTCAGGTGCGGTTAAAGCTGCGATTTAAGAGGTGATTTTTCGCGGCCGCGCGAACGCGGCCACGAAAAATCACTCCTTTATCGGCCTTTAGGCCGCCATTGGTCATTGGGTAAATCTGCTGGGCCGTTACCGGCTCTCTGCCCTACATTTGAAATGCCCCCATAGTTTCCCCGCCAGGTGATTTTGACGTTAGCGTAAGTATAGGGGGGGATGGTAAATGTTGCAAGTGGACGGATTCTGAAACAGAAGACGCGCGCGGGGAACCCGGAGGCAATCGCGCTTTCCACACTCAAGAAGAGCCGCTGGAAGGGTATCCAGCGGCTCTTGAGTTAAGCGGGCCTGTTGTCAGGCCTTACGTGGCTGAAGCTAGCGCCCGTAATTGCGACAGACGAGGGGCAGGTAGATGCCGTAGGTTGCAACCGTGATCACCACGGTATCCGGCGTAAGTGCGGGCATCCCAAGGCTGTCGGTGACCATGAGTGTGAAGGTCAGAACGCCCGGCTCCGGGGCGATGAAGGTGGTGCGGCTGAGGGTGGGGGTGAAGCTTACTGCGGTTCCGCCTACTTGCGTCCAGCCATAGGTCAACGGGTCGCCGTCGGGATCGGCGGAGGCCGTACCGTCCAGGGTCACGACATTGCCGGGTTTGACGGTTTGGTTACCACCGGCGTCGGCCACCGGCGGACGATTGGTGCCCTTGAGCGTGAACGTTGCAGTTAGCACCTTGTCCGTATTCATGAGCACGGCGCAGGTCGGCGCGGCGCCGGTGCAAGCCCCTTGCCAGCCGGCGAAGTCGGAATCGGCCTGGGCCGTGGCGGTGATGAGGACCGTCGCGCCGCTGAGATACTCGTGTATGCCCACCGGCGGGGTGAGGGTGCCGTTGCCGGTGCCTGCCTGGGCGACCGTCAGCGTGTAGCTCACGGGGGTCACGGACTTCAGCGTGAACGTCGCCGTCACCGCTTTGTCCGCATCCATGAGCACGGCGCAGGTCGGGGTGGCGCCGGTGCAGGCTCCTTGCCAGCCAGCGAAGTCGGAGTCGGGCGCGGCGGTGGCGGTGATGAGGGCCGTTGCGCCGCTAAGATACTCGTGTCCGCCTACTGGTGGGGTGAGGGTGCCGTTGCCGTCGCCCGCCTGGGCAACCGTCAGTGTGTAGCTCACGGGGGTCACGGACTTCAGCGTGAACGTCGCTGTCACGGCTTTGTCCGCATCCATCCACAGCGCGCAGGTTGGGGCGGCGCCGGTGCAAGCCCCTTGCCAGCCGGCGAAGTCGGAGTCGGCTTGCGCTACGGCGGAGACGAGGGCCATTGTGCCACTGAGATACTCATGTGCGCCCACCGTCGGAGTGAGGATACCGTTGCCGTCGCCTGTCTGGGCGACCGTCAGCGTGTAACTCACGGGAGTCTCAGGCATCATGGCGAAGGCGGCGCTGATGGTGTGATTGGCACGGACGTTGTTGAAGGTGTAACTGGTCAGCACGCCCTGCGAGACACCGTCCACGCCCACGTTGGTGATGTAGTAGTCGGGATCCGGCGTGATGGTGAAGCTCTGGCTGCCGTCATACGCGACGGTCTGCGGGGTGGCCGGGGTGATGCTCCCGCCGAGGCCCGCCGTCGGCGTGATGATGTAGGTGTTGATGGCGAAGGTGGCGGTTACGACCTTGTCACTATCCATCGTGAGTGCCTCGGGGTTAGCCGCGCCGCTCAGATCGCCCGTCCAGCCGGTGAAACTCCAGCCGGTTGTCGCCGTCGCCGTCAGTATGACCTGCGCGCCGTTGTCGTACAGGCCGCCCGCCGGGTTGAGTTCAACACTGCCGCCCTCGGCTGGATCCGCATTGACCGTCAGTTGGTAGGTCAGCGCGGCGTCCACGGTGAGTACGGCGGTGGCTACGTCTGTCTGGCAGGCGTTGTAGGCGGTGAGGGTCACGGTGTACGTGCCGGCAGCCGCGTACGTGTATGCCGGGTTTTCCAGCGTGCTGGTCATACCGTCGCCAAAGGCCCACAGATAACCATCGGCATACTGCGAGGTGTTGGTGAAGACCACATGCAGGTATTGACTTGCATAGTCGAAACCGGCGGTCGCCAACGGCAGAACCTCAAGGGTTCCGGTAACCTCATCGTTGCCAAAGTCGTTGCTGGCCAGCAAGGCGATGGGGTAGCTGCCCGCCAGGGCGTAGGGGTGCGTCGGCGCGGAGAGGGTGCTGGTGACGCCGTTGCCCAGATCCCACAGATAAGCGACCGGCAGAGTGCCCGTGAGCAACGTGCTGGTGAAGTGCGCTGTGTCGCCCAGGCAGACGGGGCTGTTGCTAGTGAAGTCTACCACCGGCGCGAGACCTACCGTCACAGACTTGGCCGCCATCTGGATACCGCACGCATTGGATGCATACAACGTCACGGTATACGCGCCTTCCGCGGCATAAGTGTAGCTGGGAGCGGCGAGCGTGCTGGTCATCCCATCGCCGAATTCCCACAGGTAGCTGGCGGCGTTCGTCGAGCTGTTGACCAACGTGACGCTCAGTTCGGCCACGCTGTAGTCAAAGTCCGCTGTCACTGCCCCAAGTACTGCGATCTCCTCGGCGTGGGTGTCGCACAGGTCAAACAGACTTTCGCACACTTCCAGCGTCACGGTATAGGCGCCGGCGACGCTATAGGTGTGGGTCACGGCTTCTGGGCCGGAGAGCGTGGTTGTCACGCCGTCGCCGAAGTCCCATGCATAGGAATCGGCCGGCGGGACGCCTGCATTACCCGTGAAGGCGAAGGTTACCTCTGCGTTCACGCAGGTCAGTGTGTGGGTGAAGGCCGCCGTGGGGGTGACCGGCTCCTCAATGATGTGCAACTCGGCCGGAATCACCGCGTTGCCCGCATTGGTGTTCAGTTGGAGGTCGGTTGTGTAGAGTCCCAGCGGCATGGGCGTCAGGTCGGTGTAGAGCGCGGTGAAGGTGATGTTGCTGGCGGCGGCGCCCAACGAAGGCACCGTCCCCGTCATGGGGTCTGCCCCTACCCAGGTCATAGGCTCGACGATCTCGTACTCCAGCGGGCGCCCACCCTGGTTCGTCAGCGCGATGACCTCCGGGTGCGTGTAGACGGCCGTGCCGGTGATCAGCCACGACTCAAACAGCGCGGGCGCTTGCAACGCCAGACAGGGCGCATCGGGGAGCAGGGTGATGTCGCCCGATATGACCTGCTGCGCCAGGATAGTCATCACCTCTGTGCGCGTCAGGTAATCCGGCGCGGTGAAGGTGAATTCGTAGGGGCCTTGCTCCAGCCAGAGGCTGTACCGGCCATCCGCTCCGCTCATGGTTTGGGTGAGCGGAATACCGCCGGAGATGGCGATGGAGGCGGTGATCGGCGCGCCGGTGCAGTTGTCGGTGACGTAGCCGACGATCTTACCCCATGTGGCCGGAACTTGGACCACCATCGTCACGGGGACGGCGTACGCGCCGTACAGGGGGTCGTTGTTCTCGACGGTGAGGGTGGCGTAGTACTCGCCGGGCTGCATAACGGAGGCATCCATGGTCACATCCACCACGGCGGAGCCGCCATCGGCGGCCAGCGTGCCGGTGATGGGGACTTCGCTCAGCCACGGCACATCGACCGGAGCCAGGAAGTCCATAATGCGCTCAACCAATTCGACTTCGTCCGAGTTGGCGGCCATATAGTTAAAGTCAAACGCGGTGTAGATCGCTCTATAGCCGCCGCGCTCAACCGCTGCGCCGGCCGCGTAACCATCGCCATCGCCGCCCACGTAGCGGAAGATGCGCGCGCCCTCGGCGCCAACCGTGAAATAGTCTGGGTAGGGGTCGGTGCTGAGGTTGAGGTCGAGGCCGGCCATGATGGCTTCACCGACCGCCGGCCCGCCGCCATTCTGAACGCCGTCGTCTTCAACGTAGGCGGCCTGCAAGTAGGTCTGGTAGAAGGCTGTTGTGCGATGCGAGTACCCCAAATCGTTGTCGGAGATGTAGAGCGCCCCGCCCGCGTCCAGGTAGGCCCTTGCCTTGGCCCAGGCATCGCCGGTGCCGCTGCCTATGTAGAACACCGCTTTGTACTCCAGCAGGTCCGCCACGGCCATGGTCTGGAAGGCGGTGTTTTCCACGTCCAGCCAACTGTAGCCCAGGGTGGTCAGGGCCGCTTCTACGGGAGCCGCCGCGGTATTGTCATAGCTGACGACTAGCACTTGCTCGCCGGCGGTCAGGAAAACGCCCCCGTCTTTTTCCTTGAGTTCGAAGTCGAGGGACGCCGCGCCGCTGTTCCCCAGGGCCAACGGCAGCGTGCCGGTCGTGCCCAGGGTCAGCGTCAGGCTCAGGCTGTCAGGCGCCACGCTTACGCAGGGTTGCAGCCAGCGCAGGTCAAAGTCAACCGTCGTGGTCTGCTGCCCGGTGATTGTCACGCCCGTCGCTTGCCCTTGGGTATGCTCCGGGACGTTCACGGTGATGGTCAGCGGGCTTTCGCTTTCATCCACCCATTGGCGATACGCGCCATTGAGGTCGGTCGTGAGCGTGATAGTGTTGGTCACGCCCTGAATGACCACTGCGGCCCCCTCCAGCGGGACGGGATCGGCATCGCAATAGCCCAGGCTCGTCACGACGCCGTCCAGGATGCCCCACGTGGCGGGCGCTTCCACGGTCATGGTGACCAGGACGGGATATGCGCCGTACAGGGGGTCGTTGTTCTTGACAGTGAGGGTGGCGTAGTACTCACCGGGTTGCGCGATGGTAGCGGCATCCATGGTCACATCCACCATGGCGGAGCCGCCATCGGCGGCCAGCGTGCCGGTGATGGGGGCCTCGCTTAACCACAGTACTTCGCCTACACCCAAGAAGCTTGCGATGCGCTCAACCAATTCGACTTCGTCCGAGTTGGCGGCCATGTCGTCAAAGTCAAACGCGGTGTAGATGGCGCGATAGCCGCCGCGCTCAACCGCCGCGCCGGCCGCGTAACCATCGCCATCGCCGCCCACGTAGCGGAAGATGCGCGCGCCTTCGGCGCCAACCGTGAAATAGTCTGGGTAGGGATCGGTGCTGAGGTCGAGGTCGAGGCCGGTCATGATGGCTTCGCCGACCGCCGGCCCGCCGCCATTCTGAACACCGTCATCATCAACGTAGGCAGCTTGCAGGTAGGTCTGGTAGAAGGTGGTTGTGTTGTGGGAGTACCCCAGGTCGTTGTCGGAGATGTAGAGCGCTCCGCCCGCGTCCAGGTAGGCCATCGCCTTGGCCCAGGCATCGCCGGTGATGCTGCCCATGTAGAACACCGCTTCGTAGTCCAGCAGCTCATCCACGGGCATGGTCTGGAAGGCGGTGTATTCCACGTCCAGCCAACTGTAGCCCAGGGTGGTCAGGGCCGCTTCTACGGAGGCCGCCGCGTCATCGTCATAGCTGACGACCAGCACTTGCTCGCCGGCGGTCAGGAAAACGCCCCCGTCTTTTTCCTTGAGTTCGAAGTCGAGGGGCGCCGCGCCGCTGTTCCCCAGGGCCAACGGCAGCGTGCCGCTCGTGCCTGGAGTCAGCGTCAGGCTCAGGCTGTCGGGCGCCACGCTTACGCAGGGGCGCAGCCAGCGCAGGTCAAAGTTTTGGGTTGTCGTTTGTTGTCCGGTGATTGTCAGACCCGTCGCTTGCCCTTGGGGATGCTCCGGGGCGTTCACAGTGACGGTCAGCGGGCTTTCGCCCTCATCCAGCCAGTACCGATAGCCGCCGTTGAGGTTGGTCGTCAGGGTGATGGTGCTGGTCATGCCCTGAATGACCACTTCAGCGCCGGCCAGCGGGGCGGGATTGGCATCGCAATAGCCCAGGCTCGTCACGACGCCGTCCAGGATGCCCCACGTGGGCGGCGTTTCCACCACCATCGTGACGGGGTAGGTCAGGCGACCATACATCGGGTCGTTGCTGGCGACGGCAAGTTCGCCGTAGTACATCCCCGGTTGGTTCACGTAGCCGGCATCCAGCGTCACATCGGCCATGACGTAGCCGGCGTCGGCGGCCAGCGTGCCGGTAATCGGGGTTTCATAGATCCATGGCGCGTCATTGCCGCCCAACGTGCACCCTTCACCGGTGCTCCGGTATTGGTTGGTGCCCACGATAGCTGCGCCGGTATAACCGGCCACCGACCAGGTATCGCCCGCGCCGGTGCAAAAGCCGGCGTTGTTGCCTGTCGCGCCAGAGGCGAGGGGATCGCTGATGGCCGTCCAGGTTCCGGCCGGCCAGGCGGTGTAATCCAACCGCTCGATCACCGTCACGGCGTCGAAGGCCCCGCCGCCGTCCGCGTCGCCGCCGATGGCGTAGAGGGCGCTGCCGGTCGCCGCCAGCGCAAAGTCTGCCCGCGCGCTGGTGAAGGTCGGCCCGCTCGACCAACTATCCGTCGCCATATCGTAGCGCTGCGTGTTGGTTTCGTTCGTGGTGGGCGAACCATCGCCCCAGCCGCCGACGATGTAGAGGTAAGAATCAATCTGAACGTAGCCGGCCGAGCCGGTGGGCGCCGGCATAGGCGCGCCGCTGCTCCAGGCGCCGGTGGCGATGTCGTAGATGTCCACCGAGTTCAGTGTGCCGCCAAAGGTTGAATCGGCATCGCCGCCGACTACGTAAATCTTGCCGCCCCAGGCGCCCAAGGCCGCGCCCCACATGGTGTGCGGTACGGCTGACGCTGCCGCCGCCCAGGTATCGCCGGCGATGTCGTAGATGTAGAAGCCGTTGGTGCTGTTGCCCTGGAGGGTGTAAATGTAGCCTTCGTAGCACACCGCTTGCGGGCCTTCGGTCGCCACAGGGTAGGGCGCTAGAGCGTTCCAGGTGTCTGTGTTGGCGTCATAGCGCCAGGCATTGGCGACTGAAGAGTAGCTACTATCCACGCCGCCGATCACGTAGAAGCTGTTCGGTTGATCGGCGCACTGCGCGTGCCCATAGTGGACCAGACCACCCGGCAATGCGCTTGCGCCGCTCCAGACCAGGGGGCCGCCGCGGGTTTCAGGTTCCGTCGCTTGCCCTTCAACGCTGCGGACGGACATTGGGCCGGGTTCGCCTGGCGCGGAGAAAGTGAGGGCATCCACGGCCAACGTTGCCGGGATATATCGCGTTTCCTTGTCGCTAAATCGGTAATCCAACGCGACCGCGCCCGTATTCCAGATTTCCGCCTGGAACGTGGCGCTGACCCCAAACTGCTGGGTGACGCTGTACACGTCCGGGCTGACGGTGATGCATGGTTGCAGCCAACGCAGGTCAAAGTTTAGGGTGGTGGTGTGCAAGCCGGTGATTCCCACCCCCGTCACTTGCCCCTGTGCGTGCTGCGGGGCGTTGACCGTGACGCTCAGGGGGCTTTCGGCCTCATCAAACCAGTATTGATAAGCGCCATTGAGGTCGGTCGTCAGGGTGATGGTACTGGTCATACCGCGAATGACGACTTCGGCGCCCTCCAGCAGGGCCGGATTGGCATCGCAATAGCCCAGACCTGTCACGGTGCCGGCCAGTCGGCCCCACGTGGGCGAGGGGAGCACGGTCATGGTGACCGGAATTCTCGCCGTTGGATAGGGGGTATCCTGACGAATGGCTAACTGGGCATGGTAATGACCGGGCTGCGGGACTACGGCAGCATCGAAGGAGGTGTTGATGGTTTGCGTGGCCGCGCTGGCAACGGTGCCGGTGATGGGGTCCTCGGCCAACCACGGCACATCCTGACTGACCGTTGCGTCCAGATCGAACAGGTCAATGCGATCCGGTTCTGCTTGGACCAGGCCGGCCAGGATCAGCATGCCGGGGAAGTCGGGATGGTCGCCGTTGATGATCGCCAGCCCGCCGGCACCGTCTGCTGCATCGCCGACAAAACTCACGCCCGTGGGGGTCAGGTTCACGCCATCAAACGCATACTGGGTCGCCACTGACCCCGGATCCTGCGACCATACCCACAGGTACGGGCCGCCGCTCGAGTATTTGTCCCAGGCGGCGCCATAGATTTGCAGCGCGTTGGCATAGGTGTGAATCACCGCGCCGGTCCGATCAAACTCCCAGATGTTGCTGTCAAAGTTCGCCGTCCAGAAGTGATCGGTATCCGGATCATAAGCTAACGCGCGGCAGGGGTTGGTCGGGCAGGGGATCGTCGTCCCCGTCGCCTGGCCCGTGGCCGGGTCAATTTGAACGACGGTGGCGGAATCGCTGCTGTACAGGTAGTCGCCGTCGAAGGCCAGGTCGCGCCAACCCCAACCGGCCGAACTGGACTGGTCATACGCTGCGACCAGGTTCCCATCGGCGTCAATCTTGTACAGTTGATTGGGGTCGGTTTCGCTGGCGCCGCCGGTGACCCACCAGAACCCATCAACAAACTCGACGCCCAGGTTCTGATAATCGCCGTTAATGCTGTTGAGATCGGCCAGGGTGTCCAGGAGATCGCCCACGGCGAGTGGGGTGGCGCTCTGGCGATAGGTGGGGGAGGCTTCGCGGTCGGCGCCAGTTGCAGGGCGCGCCGCGGCGGCGCTGGGCGTGTAGCTTGGATTCGATTCAAGCAGGGCAAATTCAACGCTCCGCGCGCCGAGGTTGTCCAGATCGAACGGCACGGTCGTATTCTCGCCCATCAACAGGGTAACATTGAGGTCGTTCACCGAGGCTATCAGCCGCCCGGCTGGCAAGTAAAAGTCCTGCATCACCGTGCTGCTCTGGGGAACGACGACCGACAGCACCGCCGGGCCGTACTTATTCAGCGTGGCCGTAAAGGTCTTGGTGCCTTCCGGGGAGAAGAGGGTATAGAAGCCATCACCCATCGGCCCGCCCGCGGTTGCCGAGGTGGTGACATATCCATCTTCATTTTCAACATTCACGTTGTTCAGTGGGGTTGATAGGTTGGCGTCATAGGTATGGCCGACCACCAGACCGCCGCTGGACACCACGCAGGAGCCGCTGCCGGAGCTATAGCCGGGGGCGTCGCAGGCTACCAGATCGGGGGCCAGCGCAAAGTCCTCGGTGCGGTCGGACGACAGCGTTACCGCGCGCGACGCCGGCGTATACCCCGCCACCCAAGCGGCCACGTCGAAGGTGTACGTAGCGCCGGCCGGTAGCGTTACACTGTAATAGCCGGTTTCCGGATTCGTCCAGACCGCGCCATAGGGATAGCCGGCGATGTTGATCGCGGCATA
Organism: Chloroflexota bacterium; assembly: GCA_029555965.1. GTDB lineage: Bacteria > Chloroflexota > Anaerolineae > B4-G1 > SLSP01 > JAKQHY01. The sequence goes on from JAKQHY010000081.1 coordinate 68,903, forward strand.
CAGCGGCCAACCGGTGTTGGCGTCATATACCGTGCCGTCCACAACGAAGGTGGGCGCCGGAGTCAAGGCAAAGTCTTGCACGACCACGGCGTCGGTGACGACGGAAAGTCCGCTTACCGTTGCGGGGATGTATCCAAAGAGGTTGGCTGTTACCGTGTAAGTATCGGCCACCACAGGTTTGGTATAGTACCCCGAGGCGTTGGTGGTTTGATGCCATGTCCAGCCGGTGGAACGGATCATTTCAACCTCTACGCCCGCTAGGGGGAGGCTGGTAGCGTTGTCTGTGACGGTGCCGTTGAGGTAACCGACGCCGCCGCATTGCGCCACTGCGGCTTGTACGGCAGCCAGCGCATCAATGGTGCCCACGCCCCAGTCGTTGTTAGGACCGGTGGTGTAGTCGCCGCCGCAGTTCGAGCCGGTCTGCCCGGTGAGCGGCGCGGCGGTTTGGCGAATGATATCCATCGTCTCCGCCACGTTGCCGCGCAAGGTGGGGCAGGCGGACCACATCAACCCTACTACGGCGGTGGTATGCGGGCCGGCCATCGAAGTGCCGCCCCAACTGGCATACGTGTTGCCGGGCAGGCTTGAGCGGATTCCGTTGCCGGGCGCCATCACGTCAGGGAAATAGTTGCCATCCAAGGCGGAAGGCCCACGGCTGGTTGACCAGGTGGCCGCGACTGTGATAATGCCAGGGTGGGTCTGGCCGATGTGATCCACCGAGCCGGTGGTGAGGACTTCGCTATAATCGCCCGGTGAGCGCAGCGTGCCGCACGAAGGCCCTTCATTGCCGGCGGAGACTTCGATCAGGATGCCGGCCGCTTGTAGGTTCTGAATGGCGGTGCGGAACACATTATCGCCGCCGGGAGAGTACCCCCAGGAGTTATTGACCGCATCAGGGGCCAGATCGGGGCGCGGATTCCCCGTGCCAGGGCCGGTGTAGGTCAGGTCCCAGGGCGCCAGATCGAACTGGAAACAGGTGAGGAAGGTGGTGTCGTCGCCGCTGCCGCTATCGGTCATATTCTTGCAATGAATGGTCGTGGCGCCGGGGGCCACGCCGATCTGGTTGTCGCCGCCGTCGTCACCGACCATTGTGCCGGTGGTGTGCGTGCCGTGACCATGACCATCGCCGGGAACGTTGTCATACGTGCCGGTGGCGTCCCACCAGTTGTAGTTATGGTTGGCCGTCGCGCCATTCCAGCCGCGATAGTGATTGAGAATGGCCGGGTGGTCCCACGACAACCCGGTGTCATTACCGGCCAACACGATGCCCTGACCGTCATAGCCCAGCATCCACACATCGGTGGCTTTGATAAAGGTCAGGTTAGTTTCCGCGGCGGTGATGTGGGAGCCGGGATCACCTTCTTCCTTGAAGGGTTCCTGGAGTTGGTATTTGTGATTCGCCGTGATTTTTTCTACATCGGACCGCGTTGCCAGCGTGAGAACCAAAGATTGTGTCCCGCTGGTCACAAAAATGGCATTGACGATGTAGAAGGGGGTGTAACGGACGCCCTGACGGTCCAAAGTGGCGCGCAGGTCTTTTTGCGAGCGCGTGGCGGTGGCCGTCAGGGTCTCATATACGAACTGACCCTTTTCGGCTTTGGTCAGCAACTTCTCCGCCGGGCGCACATCGGCTTTTTCCTTCATCCAGACCACAAATCCGGTGGCGCCTTTCTCCGCCAATTCGGTCAATAGCAAGGGTTCGACCTTGCTCATGGGGTCATCCTGCTGGGCATTGACCTCTGCCGCCGGGGCAGCTTGCACCGGTAGGGCGCTCAACAGCATGACCCATATCAGACAAATATTTAAAAATCTTAGGTATTTCATACTCCTCTTTCTCCTAAACTTGTTCGATGGATTGAGTGTATCTTGAGTTTTTGTTGCTGCGAGAATTTGTTAGTGGTTACACGCTCCTGAATACCTCCTTTCTTCCCCATCAACAATAGGTTTCTTGAGTTGAAATTTCAAAAACTTAACTCATTAAAAATTGATTGATAGTTATTGGAATCCCCTCCTTGAAATTGTGATATGGATTTAGGCGTATTCGTCCGGGAATTGCTCATTCAGGGGCGTTGCGCCAATGCTACTGATCTGATTGGCTTATTGTTGATGAGGCCCAAACTATGGTATCACACCACAGTAGCGTGTCAAGTTGTAAAGTGTGGTTTGTCGCGTTTTTTTTGTATCAAAATTCAGATCAAATTTTTCTTTCATCATTTGACAATCCCCCTGAACCTCTTATAATCACCTTAACTTCACATTGCCAAAGACGGCGATTGGGAGGAGTAGGCGGTGGGGATGTCCCCATCAGCCCTGTAAAGAAGGCAGGTTTTCTGCCTTCCCCAGAGAGGAAAGCCACCGGCTGCGAGCTTTCCACAGGCGCTGCCCGCCGAAGTCGCCCAGGAGTTGAGGAGGCGAAGTTAGTAGTCTCCTACGGGTTCGCCCGTTATTGCGAGCATCCCTCCATACAATACGTGGGCGGATGACCGAGTGCATCGGCGTTGCCGGTGAATCAGGGTGGTACCACGAAGGCTCATTTCGTCCCTGGACGGAATGGGCTTTTTGCGTTTAAATTGGCGAAAAAGCGGATCAGCGGATCAGCGGATCAGCGGATTAGCGAAAAAGCGATAGGCAAATTTATATTCTGCGGAGGTGATGGGTATGGCACTGAGTAAACGTTACGATCCCAAGACGGCCGAGCCGCGCCTTCAGGCGTTTTGGCAAGACAACGGCATTTTTCACTTCGACGTGGACGATGAATCGCGCCCGGTCTACTCCATTGACACGCCGCCGCCGACTGTGTCCGGCCATCTGCACCTGGGGCACGTCTATTCCTACAGCCACGCCGACTTTGTCGCGCGTTTCTGGCGGATGCGCGGCTACAACGTCTTCTATCCGATGGGCTACGACGACAACGGCCTGCCCACCGAGCGCCTCGTCGAAAAGTGGGAGGGCGTCCGCGCGGCCGATGTGGGGCGCGAAGCCTTCATCCGGCGTTGCCTTGCCGTCAGTGAGCGCGCCGAGGGCGATTACCGCGAGCTGTGGCAGCGGTTGGGCCTTTCGATAGATTGGCGCTATTCGTACCGCACGATTGACGACCTTTCCCGCCGCACGTCGCAGCTTTCGTTCCTCGACCTCTACCGCAAGGGGCTGGTCTATCGCCAGGAAGCGCCCGCGATCTGGTGCCCGGAGTGCCAGACGTCCATCGCCCAGGCGGAACTCGCCGATTTGGAACGCGAGAGCGTCTTCTATACGCTCGCCTTTGCGCTGACCGATGGCGGCGCGTTGGAAATCGCCACGACGCGCCCGGAGTTGCTACCGGCCTGCGTCGCCGTCTTCGTCCACCCGGACGACGCGCGCTTCACGGCGTTGATTGGGCAGCAGGCGCAGGTCCCGCACTTCGGCCAGTGGGTGCCGATTCTGCCCGATCCCGCCGCCGACCCGGAGAAGGGCACGGGCGCGGTGATGTGCTGCACCTTCGGCGATGTGACCGACGTGGCGTGGTGGTATACGCATCATCTGCCGTTGCGTGTCGCCATTGACCGCGCCGGGCGGATGACCGATCTGGCGGGCGAATTTGCCGGGCTGACGCTCCGCGAGGCGCGTAAGCAAATCGTGGCGGCGCTGGAAGCGACCGGGCAGTTGCTGGCGCAGCGGCCCATCCACCAGTCCGTGCGCGTCCACGAGCGCTGCGACACGCCGGTGGAGTACGTGGTGGCGTCCCAGTGGTTCGTGCGCGTGCTGGATTTCAAGGAGAAGTTGCTGGACGCCGGATCCCAGGTGGCGTGGTATCCCTCTCACATGGAGACGCGCTACCGTGAGTGGGTGGAAAACCTCAATTGGGACTGGTGCCTGTCGCGCCAGCGCTATTTCGGCGTGACGTTCCCGGTGTGGTACTGCGATGTCTGCGGCGCAGTCATCACCGCCGAAGATGACGAGCTGCCTATAGACCCTACGGAGCATACGCCATCGCATCCTTGCGCGTGCGGCAGCACGTCCTTCACGCCGGAGCGCGACGTGATGGACACCTGGGCCACGTCGTCGCTGACGCCGCAGATTGTGGGGCAATGGCTGGCGAATCCGCGCCTGTACGCCAAGGTGTTCCCGTTCTCGCTGCGCCCGCAGGCCCACGAGATCATCCGCACCTGGGCGTTCTACACCATCGCCAAGTCGCAGTATCACTTCGACGCCGTACCCTGGCGCAACGCCGGCATCTCCGGCTGGGGGCTGGCCCCCGAAGGGACGGGCAAAATCAGCAAGAGCAAGGGCGGCGGGCCAATGCCGCCGTTGGAGATGATCGAGACCTACTCGGCGGACGCAGTGCGCTATTGGGCGTCCAGCACCGGCTTCGGCAAGGACGCGATCATCAGCGAGGAGAAGATTCAGACGGGCGAGAAGCTCGTCACCAAACTGTGGAACGTGGCGCGGTTCAGCGAGCGATTTATAGACCCCCCTTTGTCCCCCCTGCCAGGGGGGATAGAGGGGGGTACGCCGGCTGACCGCTGGATTCTCGCGCGTACACAGCGGCTCATTGCCCGCGTGACGGCGCTGTTCGAGGCGTACGATTATGCCGCCGCCAAGAGCGAGATCGAAATTTTCTTCTGGCGCGATCTGGCGGATAATTACCTGGAGATGGCAAAACTGCGGTTGTATAATGAGAATACGACCGTCAGTGCGGGGGCGCGTTTTGCTTTGACGCATGTATTGCTGACCGTCTTGAAACTCCTCGCGCCATTCCTGCCGCATGTGACGGAGGAGCTTTATCAGGCGTTGTTTGCGGCGCAGGAGGGGGCCGTCTCCATTCATCGCGCGCGCTGGCCGGAAGTGGACGCTCGCTTTGTGGACGATGCCGCCGAAGCCTTCGGCGAGACACTGGTGGAGATCACCACGCAGGCGCGGCGCTACAAGAGCGAGCACGGATTGTCGCTGGGGGCGGAAATCCCCTTGCTCACTCTGGCCGCGGAGGGGGAGACGCGGGTGCTGCTGGATTCCGCCATCCCCGACCTGATCAGCATCACCCGTGCGCGGCAGATCGAAATAGTGGATGCTGCGCCAAGTGGCTTGAACGCGGGCGCGTTGCCGGGCGCGGTGTGGGTGACGGTGCAGGAATAGGAGGTACAACAATGATATGGGAAGAGGTGCGTCAGCATTATCCTTCACAATGGTTGTTAATAGAAGCCATTAAGGCCCATTCCGATCAAGGAAAACGTGTTTTGGATGCAATCTCTGTCGTGAATACATTCCCTGACTCTAAAATTGCGATGCAAGTCTATGGACAACTCCATCAAGAATCACCAGAGCGTGAGTTGTATGTTTTTCATACAGATCGGAAGATTCTGGAAATTGAAGAACGTCAGTGGTTGGGAATCAGGAGTTTGTAAGGCATGGAGATAAAGCTGCGTGGCGGGTTGCCTTACATCTCCGCGCGGATAGTTTATCACGGGCAGACAATAGAACTGGATGATGTGTTGCTCGACACGGGTTCTGCTGGGACTATTTTTGCAACGGACAAACTCGCCGCTATTGGTTTATGCCTCGAACTGCACGATACTATCCATCGTATTCGAGGCGTAGGTGGATCGGAGTTCGCGTTTACGAAACATGTAGATCAGTTGTCCATAGGCAATTTTCAGGTACAGAACTTTGAAGTAGAAGTGGGGGCGATGGCGTATGGCTTGCCTTTGGATGGCATTGTGGGAATGGATTTTTTGCTCCAAGTTGGCGCTTGTATTGATTTGAGACGATTGGAGATTGCTTGAGGAAAGAGATGTCGGACCTCCTCGCGGCATTAGACCTGGATGCGCTCAACGCCCGCCTGGAAACCGCCTCGGCGGAGGACATTCTGCGCTGGGCGTGGGAGACGTTTGCGCCGGACGTGGCGGCCACGTCGTCTTTTCAGACGCAGAGCGTGCCGCTGCTGCATCTCATCTCGCGCGTGTGCCCGGAGATGCCGGTCATCTTCATTGACACGGGCTTCCACTTCCCCGAAACGTTGACCTTCCGCGACCAGTTGCAGGCGCAGTATGGCCTCAACATCCAGGCGATCCGCCCGACGGTGACGCAGAGCGAGTTGATTGACGAGCACGGCGAGCCGTTGTATCGCCGCGACCCGGATTTATGCTGCTACATCAATAAGGTGCAGCCGATGGAGTGGGTGATGGCGCGGATGCGCGGCTGGATTTCGGGCGTGCGCCGCGATCAGACGGTCAACCGGCAGGCGATGCAGGTTTTGCAGCGGAAAAGCAACGGCCTGGTGGAGATTCATCCGATGCTGAATTGGACGAAGGCGGATGTCGTTGCTTACCGCGCGGCGCACGCTCTGCCGGAACATCCGTTGACCCGGATGGGCTATAAGAGCATCGGCTGCGCGCCCTGTACGCGCCCGGTCGTCTTCGGTGAGGACGAACGCGCCGGCCGCTGGGCCGGCACGGACAAGAAGGAGTGTGGTCTGCACCTGGATTGGACGGCGATGATTGACAAGGAGCGGGGGAGAGGGGGAGAGGGGGAGACTAGGTGACGAATTACGAATTGCAAATTACGAATTACGAATTACGAATTACGAATTACGGATTGTGAATGACGGAGGTGAGGGGCGATGGACGATAGAAAGGTGATTTTGGTGACGGGCGGGGCCGGGTACATTGGCTCGCAGTTGATTCGGGATTTGGCGACGGACCCGCGCTTTGCGGGGATGACGGTGCGCATCTACGACAGCTTGCGGCACAAGTTCATGGATGCACTGATGGACTTACCGCCCGCTGGGCATTATGAGTTCATCGAGGGTGACATCCTGGATCGGCTGAACCTGCGCCGGGCGATGCAGGATGTGGCGGCGGTGGTTCACCTGGCGGCGATTGTCACTACGCCCCTGAGTTTCGATCACCCAGAGTGGACGAAGCAGGTCAATCACTGGGGGACGGCGGCAGTGGTAGATTGCGCGTTGGGCGCGGGCGTACACCGGATGATTCAAGCCAGCTCGGCCAGCGTCTATGGGCCGGGCAATGTGTTTGTCGAGACGGACGGCTGCCGTCCGGTTGGCCCTTACGCCGTCTCCAAGTGCCACGCGGAGGGCGAGGTTTTGCAGGGACAGGCGCGTGGACTCAAGCCGACGATTGTGCGTCTGGGGACGACCTTCGGCAGCGCGCCGGCCATGCGCTACGACGCCATCGCCAACAAACTGGCTTACCTCGTCGGCGTGCGGCGGCCTATGGTCATCCACGGCAGCGGCGAGCAAATCCGTCCGCTCATCCACATCCGCGACGCCTCAGCCGTGCTGCGCTTCTGCCTGACCGAGGCGCAGACGGAAGGCGAGATTCTCAACGCCGTGATGTTCAACCCTTCCGCCAACGAGATCGCCGCCATCTTGCAGCAACTCGTGCCGGAAGCCACCGTGCGCTACACCGATCAGGACATCTTGACCGAAATCAGCTATGCGGTAGACTCGTCCAAATTGCTGGGGATGGGCTTCCGCCCGCAGGTGAGTCCGGAAGAGGGTCTGCGGGAAGTGCTCAATCGCTGGCGAGGGTTTTGAGTTATTTTGACTGGGACAGGATCATGCCACGTTGGGACTATCAAACTTTTTACCGACGAGTCTTGCCGCATTGGCAGCCGGGTGGAGTCCCGCTTTTTATCACGTGGCGTTTGGCGGGTTCACTTCCCAAGGTTGTTTCGTTGCAATTCGAGGAAGAACAACAAAGGTTGGCGGACGATCCCCGACATAGTGATACGCATAGTGATTGGGCGATACAACAACATAAACGCTTGTTTGCAAGGTGGGATGATTATCTACATCAGGCTCGACAAGGCCCGCGTTGGCTGGAGCAACCAGAAGTCGCACAAGCAGTACGAGATGTTTTTCATCAGTATGTTGACGATTTTTATACTTTGTATGCCTATGTTATCATGGCAAACCATGTACACATACTCATTCAGCCATTGACCGATCGGCGGACTGATCTGCCTGTTCCGTTGCGAGTCATCACTCAGCGTTTAAAAGGCAGCACTGCCCGATATGCCAATCTCTTATTGAATCGCACCGGACAAGCGTTTTGGGCACAGGAGTCCTATGACCATTGGGCGCGTAACCCGCAGGAGACGGCGCGCATCATCAATTACATTGTGAATAACCCGGTAAAAGCCGGTATAGTGAAAAATCCTGAAGACTGGCCCTGGACATGGGTGAGTGAACTTTTTGAGATTTAGTTTGGCGCAGCAAACTGAAGTTTGCGTTACGTGGCGCTATGTAACCCGAACTTTAGTTCGGCTTTTGTTGCCAATGTATATGAGTTTATGGCGCAGCAAACTGAAGTTTGCGTTACGTGACGCTATGTAACCCGAATTTCAGTTCGGCTTTTTTGTTATTGTAAAATTAATTTTGAGGAATATTATGACTGAACTATCCAAAACCTACAATCCAAAAGAACACGAAGAACGCCTTTATCACTGGTGGGAATCCGAAGGCTATTTCAAGCCGGAAACGCTTCTGGCGCACGGGTGTGCGTCCGCCGATGGCCCGCGCTTCTGCATCACGATGCCGCCGCCCAACGTGACCGGCATCCTGCACCTGGGCCACGCGATGACGGCGGCGCTCGAAGACCTGATGACGCGCTACTACCGGATGCGCGGCCACGCGGCGCTTTTTCTGCCTGGCTCTGACCACGCCGGCATCGCCACGCAGAACGTCGTCGAGCGCGAGCTGGGCAAGGAGGGCGTCACCCGCCACGATCTGGGCCGCGACAAGTTCATCGAGCAATGCTGGATGTGGAAAGAGAAGACGCACAGCCGCATCACCAACCAGCATCGGCAGCTCGGCATCTCGTGCGATTGGGAGCGCGAGCGCTTCACGCTGGACGCGGCCCTGAGCCACGCCGTGCGCGTCGCCTTCCACACGCTCTTCGAGCGCGGTCTGATCTATCGTGGGCCGTACATGGTCAACTGGTGCCCCCGCTGCGCGTCGGCCATCTCCGACCTGGAGGTGGAGCCGACCGAGCACGATAGTCACCTGTGGACGATCCGCTATCCGATCAAGAACGCCGACTGGCAGGGGCCGCAGCATCCCTGGGGCAGCGGGCGCTGGGCTGAGGGCGCGACGGCCTTCATCGAGATGGCGACGACGCGCCCGGAGACGATCCTGGGCGACAGCGGCGTGGCCGTCCATCCGACCGACGCCCGCTGGGCCGCGTTGGTGGGGAAACTGGCCGTGCTGCCCGCCCTGGGGCGCGAAATCCCCGTGGTGGCGGACGAATCCGTGGAGCCAGAATTCGGCACGGGCGCGGTGAAGGTCACGCCGGCGCACGATCCCACCGACTACGAGACCGGGATGCGTCATCACCTGCCGCAGATTGACGTGATGACGACTACCGGCACGATGAACGAACAGGCCGGCCCTTACGTCGGGTTGGAACGCTACGCCTGCCGTGAAGCCGTCGTCGCCGACTTCGAGAAGGAAGGACTGCTGGTCAAAGTGACGCCGTACCATCACACCGTCGGCCACTGCCAGCGCTGCGACACCGTCATCGAGCCGCGCATCAGCACGCAGTGGTTCGTCCGCACCCAGACGATGGCCGAACAGGCCATCCAGGTGGTGCGCGATGGGACGATGCGTATCATCCCGGAGCGTTTCGAGAAGACCTGGTTCCACTGGATGGAGAACATCCGCGACTGGTGCATCAGCCGCCAGCTCTGGTGGGGACATCGTATCCCGGTGTGGTATTGCCAGGATTGCGGCTTACAGTGGAGCGCGGTGGAAGACCCCACGCGCTGTCCCGAGTGCGGCAGCAGCTACATTGAGCAGGACGAGGACGTGCTGGATACCTGGTTCTCGTCAGGACTGTGGCCGTTCTCCACGCTCGGCTGGCCGGAGGAGACGCCCGACATGGCGCGCTTCTTCCCCACCGACATGCGCGAAACCGGCTACGACATCCTCTTCTTCTGGGTGGCGCGTGAGACGATGCTTTCGCTGGCGCTGCTCGGCAAAGCGCCGTACCACACGGTTTACCTGCACGGCCTGATCCGCAACGAGCACGGCGAGAAGATCAGCAAATCCATGCCGGACGCCTGGAAGTACGACCCGCTCTACATCATTGTAGAATACGGCACGGACGCGCTGCGCTACACGCTCACTACGTCCTCGTCGCCGGGCAACGATATGAACCTCGATCCGCGCCGCCTGGAGGGGGCGCGCAACTTCGCCAACAAGCTGTGGCAGGCCACGCGCTTCATCCTGATGAACGTGGCGGACGCCGACCTGAGCGGCCTGGGGAATCTGGCCGGCCTCAAGTTGGAATTGGAAGACCGCTGGATTCTCAGCCGCCTGCATCGCCTCACCGGCGACGTGTTCCTGCTGATGGAAGACCACCAATACGGCGAGGCCGGCCGGCGCGTGCGCGACTTCTTGTGGGATGAGTTCTGCGATTGGTACATCGAGGCGGCGAAAGTGCGCCTTCACGGCGCGGCCGGCGACAAAGCGACGCCGTGCGCGGTGTTGCTCACCGTGTTGGAGACGGCGCTGCGCCTGCTGCACCCCTTCATGCCCTTCGTCACCGAGGCGATCTGGCAAGCGTTGCCGGCGGCGGCGCGCAGCAGTGACGCGCTCATCATTGCGCCGTGGCCGCAGGCGGATGCGGCGCGGCTGGATGACGAAGCCGAAGCGCAGATGGCGTTGCTGATGGAGCTGGTGCGCGGCATCCGCAACGTGCGCGCCGAGTACAACGTGGAACCCGGCAAGCGCGTCGCGGCGACGGTGGCGGCGGGGACGTATGCGGCGGCATTGGACGCCCGGCGCGACGTGTTCGCACTGCTGGCCCGCGTGGACGGCGACCGGCTGGACATCGTGGCGAGCGGCGAACCCTTGCCGCAGTCCGCGTCGGTGGTGGTGGGGGACGCGGCGGCGTACCTGCCGCTGGCCGGGCTGGTGGACCTCGATGCGGAACGCGCGCGCTTACAGAAGGCGCTCGATGGACTGGAAGGACGCATCGCCGGCAGTCGGGGGCGGCTGGCCGGCGACTTCGCGCAGAAAGCGCCAGCTCACGTGGTGGAAGGTGAGCGTCAACGGTTGGCCGATATGGAAGCCGAAGCTGCGCAGGTGCGCGAGCAGTTGCAGCGGTTGGCGGGTTAGGAGTGAGGACTGAGGACTAAGGACTGAGGAGAAGACTATGCCAACGCGAAGAGAACAGAAGCGCGCGAAGCACGAGGCCAAGCGCAAGGAGAAACGCAAGGAGGCGGCGCGGCAATCGGCGCCGCGCAGCTTGAAAAGCTTGTTGACAACGGCGCTCAACTGGCCGGTGGCGGAATGTTGGGCGAACAAAGACTGGAAGGACTCCACCAAACTCAACCAGGTGGTGGTGGCGCGGCGCAATCCGGCGACGGGTGAGATTTATGCGGGAATGTACCTGGTGGATCGCGCCTGCCTGGGGGTGAAAGATGCCTATGCAGCCAACTTTGCCTCTATGACGAACTTCCATCGGGAATTGATAGATAAGGTCAAGCAGCGCCAGGGTATGACGAAGGTGGACTTCAACCTGGCGGCGGCTATCGTCAAAGCCGGGCTGGAGTATGCCGCTTCCCTGGATTTGCATCCCCATCGAGACTATCGAGAAGCGTCCATCTTGCTGCGCGACGCCGAACCGGATGCCCTTGTCCCCACCGTTCCTGTCGGCGGGCCGGAAGGGAAACCGTTCTTTGTGGCCGGGCCGTATGACAACACTGAGCGGATTATGGCGCACTTGATGCGCCGTCTTGGCCCGGAGGGGTTCCATTACCTGATGCCGATGGGGCCGGATATGGAATTTATGGATATGGATGAGGAAGAATTCGAAGACTGGGAAATAGTGGAACCTGACGATGATGGTGTGATTGATGTGGAATCGCGGGAAATCTGACCCATCATTGACGCGCAGGCCGGAAGCTCACCAGGGCTTCCGGCCTGCGCGCGTTTCGCGCATTTACGCAATCTATTGTATAATGCCTTCGTTTCTGAATGATTGACAGGACTGGGGGATTGGGGACTGGTCGCGCCGCGATTCCTACTCCCTACTCCCTACTCCCTAATCCCTATTTTTTGAAGGACTTTATGGCTAAAACCTACGTAGCTCTGGATTTAGAAACCACCGGCCTCGACCCGATGCGCGACGCCATCATCGAAATCGGCGCGCTGCGTTTTGAGGGCGAGCGGCAGGTGGAAAAGTTCTCCACCTTTGTCAATCCGGGGCGCAAAATCCCCCCGTTTGTGACGGAATTGACCGGCATCACGGATCGGGACGTGGAATCCGCGCCCGGCATCCGCCGCATTCTCCCCGACCTGGCGTATTTTGTGGGACGCGATCCGGTGGTGGGCCATAACATCGGTTTTGACCTGTCTTTCTTGCGCCAGCACAATACCCTGCAAGGCCAGTCCTCCATTGACACCTTCGAGCTGGCCGGCATCCTCGTGCCGCACGCCGGGCGGTACAGCCTGGCGAACCTCGTCCGCGAGATGGCGATTGATCTGCCGGAACAGACGCATCGTGCGCTGGACGACGCGGTGATGGCGCACGCGCTCTTCATCGCGCTGTTGGAACGCGCGGCGCAGCTTCCGCAGCAGACCTTGCGCGAATTGGTCAACCTGGGGGCGCGGATCAACTGGGGGCCGGGGCACTTTTTCCGCGACGCGCTGTATCTGCGCGAACGGCAGGGCTTTCGCGGCGGCATCGGCGCGCAGTTGGCCGCCCGGCGTGGCGGCGACGCGGCCGGCCCGCTGTTCGTCACCGAGGAAGAGGAGTTCGAACCGCTGGAGCCGCGCAAGGAGCCGCTGCCGATTGACGTGGAGGCGCTGTCCGCCCTGCTTGACCCGGACGGCCCTTTGTCCGAGGCTTTCCCCGAATACGAAAGTCGCCCGCAGCAATTGGAGATGTTGCAGGCCGTCGCTCACGCCTTCAACGAAGGCGGGCACTTACTCGTCGAGGCGGGCACGGGCACGGGCAAGTCGCTCGCCTATTTGCTGCCGGCCATTGAGTGGGCGGTGCAGAACGGGCAGCGCGTGGTCGTCTCCACCAACACCATCAACTTGCAGGAACAGTTGGCGAACAAAGACCTGCCGGAATTGCGCAAAGCCCTCTACGAGTTCCGCACGCAAATCTTGAAGGGGCGCTCGCATTACCTGTGCCGCCATCAATTCCAGTCGTTGCGGCGGCGCGGGCCGATGGCGGAGTCGGAAATGACGGTGCTGGCGAAGGTGCTGATCTGGCTGCCCAACACGCTCGACGGCGACGCCGACGGCCTGTTTATGCCCACTGCCGAAGAACGCGGCGTGTGGCACACGTTGTCGGCGGCCAACGAGGCGTGCGACCCGGAGCACTGCCGCTTCTACCAGGGCGACGAGTGCTTTTTCTATCGCGCGCGCGCCAAAGCCGAGGGCGCGCACATCCTCATCGTCAACCACGCGCTTTTGCTGGCCGACGTGGTCACGGAAAACCGCGTGCTGCCGGAGTACGGCCTGCTCATCGTGGACGAGGCGCACCATCTGGAACGCGCCACCACCGACGCGCTGCGCTATACGGTCAGCGGCCCGGCGTTGAATCGTACCCTGGATGAACTGCGGCGTGGGACCGGCGGTTTTCCCGCGTTGTTGGAAGAACTGGCGCAGGTGGCCGAAGGGCTATCCGGTCGGGATCAGGTGAAGTTTGGCGATACGTTGAACCGCCTTGACGATCTGGCCGAGCGCGTGCAGCATCAACTGGACGTGCTGTTTAGCGATTTCGAGATGGTGATGGGCGAGCAGGCCAGCAACAACCCCTACGGGGCGCGGTTGCGCGTGACGCCGTCGGTGCGCACGCGCCCGCAGTGGGACGAACTGCGGCGGGCCTGGGCGCAGGTCGCGCCGAATTTCGGGTTGTTGGTGGAGTCCCTGGAACAGCTCACGCAGACGTTTGAGACGCTGAATAACACTGGCGCGGAAATTGAGGGGACGCGGGCGCGGCTGCTGGGCGTTTCCCGGCGGCTGTCCGAGGCCAACGGGCAACTGGGCTATTTTGTGGCCGAACCTGCCGGCAATTCCATCTATTGGATGGAGTCGCGCGACCGGTATCCGGCCACGCTCAACGCAGTGCCGCTGCACGTGGGCGCCCTGATCCGCGAGCATCTTTTCAACAAGAAGCGCGCGGTCATTTTGACCTCGGCCACGCTGCGGGTGGCGGGCAGCTTCGATTATTTGCGCGCGCGGCTGGGCGCAGAGGCGGCGGACGAACTGACCGTCGGCTCGCCGTTTGACTATCATTCGGCGGCGTTGCTCTACATCGCCACCGATCTGCCGGAGCCGAAGAATCCGGGTCACCAGCAACTTTTAAATCAGACGCTCATCGAATTATTCCGAGCCACTCAGGGCCGCGCGTTGGCGCTCTTCACGGCCTACACGCAGCTCAAGGCGACAGCGGAAGGGATCACCGGCACGCTGGCGCGGGAGGGGATCACCGTCTATTCGCAGGGCACCGGCAGTTCGCGCGCGCAGTTGTTGGAAAGTTTCCGCAAGGGCGACCGGGCGGTGCTGTTGGGGACGCGCTCGTTCTGGGAGGGCGTGGACGTGCCGGGCGACGCGCTGTCGTGCGTGGTCATCACCAAATTGCCCTTCGACGTCCCGGATGAGCCGGTGATCGCGGCGCGCGCCGAGGGTTACGACGACCCGTTCAACGAGTACATGGTGCCGGAGGCGGTGCTGCGGTTTACGCAGGGGTTCGGGCGGCTGATTCGCACCGCGTCGGATATGGGGATCGCGGTGGTGCTGGATCAGCGCATCCTCACCAAACAGTACGGGCGCAGCTTCCTGGACTCGCTGCCCGATCCGCAAGTCTATCGCGGCTCGCGCAAGGAGCTGCCGGACATCGCCGCCCGCTGGCTGAGCGGGAAGCCGCTGCCCGTCGTCGCTTCCGACTCGGACGGGGGCGATTCGTGGGGGCCTCCGCCGCCGGAAGACCCGCCCTGGTTTTGGGGCGCGTGAGACGAGAGGGGGAGAGGGGGAGAGGGGGAGAGTGGGAGACAAGGAGTGGGGGCGATTTAGCCAGTAGTCCTCATGACTCATTACCCATGACTCATTACCCATTTGCCAATCCCCACTCCCTAATCCCTATTTTCTTGGAGGACTTATGCGGATTGTCGTAGATGCTTTTGGTTCAGATGCTTGCCCCGGGCCGGATGTGGCGGGGGCGGTGATGGCGGCCCGCGAGTGGGATGATGAGATCATCCTCGTGGGGCCGGAGGAGCGCGTGCGGGCGGAGCTGGCGAAGCACGACGTGACGGGCCTCAAGGTGCGCGTCGTTCACGCGCCGGACGTGCTGACGATGGCCGATCACTCCGACGCGGTGCGCGACAAGGTGGATTCGTCCATCCGCGTGGGGTTGCGGCTGGTGAAGAACGGCGAGGCGGACGCCTTTGTCTCGGCGGGCAACACCATCGCGTGCCTGTCGGGGGCCATCTTCGAGCTGCGGCGGATTCGCGGGATTCGCCGGCCGGCCCTGTGTACGCTTTACCCGGCGGCGTTTGCGCCGCTGGTGTTCCTCGATATGGGCGCGACGGCGGACCCCAAGCCGGAGTACCTGCTCCAATTCGCCGAGATGGGCGCGCTGTATGCGGAGAAGGTGTTGGGCATTGCGCATCCGCGCGTGGGATTGCTCGCCAACGGCGAAGAGGAAGAGAAGGGGACGATGGTGTTGCGCGACACCTTCAAGGTTTTCCGGGAGAGCACGCTGAACTTCGTCGGCAACATCGAGCCGAAGGACGCGGTTAAAGGGCATACGGACGTGCTTGTGACGGATGGGTTCACCGGCAACATCATGATCAAAACCACCGAAGCGACCGCCTCGTTTGTCGCGCGGTTGTTGAAGAAGCACTTTTGGGCCAATCCCTGGTCTAAACTGGGCCTGTTGTTGATGCTTCCCGGCCTGTTGTTGGCGCTGCCGGGTCTACTCGTCTTGTTCCCGCAATTCAAGAGCGTCGTCAAGCGGCTGGACTATGCCGAATACGGCGGTGGTCTGCTGCTGGGCGTAGACGGCGTGGTGATTGTGGGCCACGGACGTTCTAACGCCAAGGCCATCAAGAACGCCGTGCGCCAGGCGCGCGGGGCCGTCCGGGGCAACGTGATCGGTGCGATTAAAGCGGGGCTGGACGCGAAATCCCACGAGGAGCCTGCATGAACCTGCACCGCAACGGCCGTCCGCGCGTGGTGATCACCGGGATGGGCGCACTGACGCCGCTGGGACTGACCGCGCGCGAAACGTGGGAGAACCTCCTGGCCGGCAAGTCCGGCATCGGGCCGATCACCCGCTTTGACGCTTCTGCCTTGCCCACACGCATTGCCGGCGAAGTCAAGGGCTTTGATCCCGAAGCGTATCTGCCGCGCAAAGAGGCCCGGCGGATGGCGCGCTGCTCCCAACTGGCGGTCGGGGCGGCGCAGGATGCGCTGAAGGATGCCGGATTGACGATCCCGGTCGCCGAGGGAGAGCGCACCGGCACCGCCGTCGGGGTGGGGATGGGCGGTCTGGATTGGGCCGTTGAAAACTCCCAGAAATTTTGGCGGCAGGGATTGGCGGGCGCCAGCCCGTTCGCGCTGGTGTCTTCGCTGCCGAATATGCCCTCGTATCACGTCAGTATGCTGGCCGGGGCGATGGGGCCGGTGATCAACCCGGTGGCGGCGTGCGCGACCAGTGTGCAGGCCATCGGCGAGGGACTGGAGCTGATCCGGCAGGGCCGCGCCGACGTGGTGATCGCGGGCGGCTCGGAGGGGCTGATCATTGACGTGGCGATTGCCGGTTTCATTGCGATGGGGGCGTTATCCAGCCGCAATGACGAGCCAGAGCGCGCCTCGCGACCTTTCGACAAGGATCGGGATGGGCTGGTCTTTGCGGAGGGCGCGGGGATCGTGATTCTGGAATCGCTGGTACACGCGCAGGCGCGGGGGGCGCAGATTTACGCGGAGGTGTTGGGGTACGCCACGTCTGCCGACGCCTACCACATCGCGCGGCCCGACCCGGAGGCGCACGGCATCCGGCGGGCTATCCAATGGGCTTTGGCGGATGCGGGCGTCGCGCCGGAGGAAGTGGACTACGTGAACGCGCATGGCACCTCCACGCCCATCAACGATGTCACCGAGACGTATGCGCTCAAGCAGGTTTTTGGCGACCATGCCTATCGGCTGGCAATCAGTTCGACGAAATCGGCATTGGGGCATACAATGGGGGCGGCTGGCGGGATAGAGACGATTATGACGGCGTTGGCGCTGCAAGCGGGCCTCGTGCCGCCGACCCTCAATCTCGACAATCCCGATCCGGCGTGCGACCTGGATTACGTTCCCTGGACGCCGCGTCAGGCGAACATCCGCGTGGCGCTCAAGAATGCGTTCGGCTTTGGCGGTCAAAACGCCTGTTTACTCTTGCAGCGGTGGAATTAGACCCGCGCGCGAGGGTGTGAAGAACGTTCAACTTTTGACTTTATACTTTTGACTATTTGCGGAGGAGGGGGGATGCGGATTGTCACGAATGAAACTCACATTAACAGCCGCACACGTTGGGGTGAACGGGCGCCTCTGGCCGGATTGCTTTTGTTAGCCGCCGCGACCTTGCTCATTTTCTGGCGTCCAGACTTGATTTGGGCCACGACCGTGGTGGTAACGCTGGGCTTTATCGTCTCACTCATTGGTAGTTATTTAGGAGATCGGTATGTCGGCCCGCTGGCGCATCACAAGAAAGTTCCAGAGGCCTTGAAGGGGCTGGATAATGATTATGCGCTTTTGATGTACAAGACGCCTTTCCCTTTCGTTCTCGTCAGTCCTGGGGGGGTGACGGTCATCACGGTGAAGTCGCAGGGCGGCGAGATTGCCTACGTCAAAGGTCGCTGGAAGCACCGGGAGAAGTTAGGGTGGCTGCGGCGCTTTGCCGGGCAAGAGAGCCTGGGCCGGCCGGATCGTCTGGCGCAGGCCGAAGCGGACGATTTCCAAAATTTTTTGGGAAAGCGGATGCCGGAGGGGGTGGACGTTCCGGTCCGCCCGGCAATTTTGTTCATCAATCCTAATATACAACTAGAGGCGGACGATTCGCCGGTTCCCGCGTTTATCTCCGCGCACTTTAAGCATTGGTTGCGCAAGGAGGGCCGCTTGCCGAAGTTGGGCAGTGAGGCGCAGCAGCAATTGGCGGTGGCGCTGAAACTGGAAGAAGCGGTAGCCGACGAATAGACGCCAAACAGCGGTGAATTTACGAATAACGGCCCGGTCTGATGACCGGGCCGTTTTAATGTGTGGGGTGAGGCTTACTTTGGCGGCAGGGGAGGCGGGACGGCACCGAACAGGCTGGACAGGTCGGCGACTTCGCCGGCTTTAGTCCAGGTGGCCATACCGGCCTTCCAGACCAACGTGTCGCGCGTGATCTGGCCGGACTGGACGTACTGCTGAAGCGTCGCCATGTCGTAAGGCCCGGCCTGCTGCCCGCCGATGGCGACGTGGAACGACGCGGCCTGCGGCAGGGGCGGCGGCGCGGCGGGCGCCTGCGCCATTTGCTGTTGCTGCTGCATGGATTGACCGAGCATCTGCCCGGCGGCGCCGCCCAGCGCGATCCCGGTGGCGAGGTTCATCCCCTGCCCGCCGGCGCCCGGATTCTGCGCGGCGTCGCGGATGGCCTGCGCGCTCTGATACTGCATGTACGCCTGCATATTGCCGATGGCGCCCATCGCCGCGCGGGCGTCAATGGCCTTGGCGGTCTCTTCGGTGGGCGAGATGGAGTCAATGTACAGCGAGTTCAAGGTGACGCCGCGGGACGCAAATTCCTCGGCGGCCTTGGCGCGCACCCCCGCGCTCAGTTCCTCTACGAAGGCAGCCAGGTCAATGATGGACTTCTTCATCTCCCCGATCAGATCGGTGATCTTGGTCAGGATGATGCTGCGGAAGAACCCTTCAATGTCCCGCGTGCTGTAGAGATTCTGCGTGCCGACGACCTTCGCCACAAACAACTGCGGATCGGTGATCTGGATGGCGTACTTGCCGTAGCCGGTCACGCGCGCCATGCCTAGTTCCGGGTCGCGGATGGTGATGGGCTGCGGCGTCCCCCACTTCATGTCCTGCAATTCACGGGTGGTCACGAAGTACACTTCCGCCGTGAAGGGGCTTTGCCCGGAGAACGCCTTGCCGATCAAATCCGCCAGGAAGGGGACGTTGGCGGTGGTGATGGTGTGCCGCCCCGGCCCAAACGCATCCAGCGCCTTCCCGTCGCGGAAGAAAATGGCGGTTTGGGATTCCCGCACGATCAACTGGCTGCCGATGCGGAAGTCGCCGGAACCGCGCTCCGGGAAGCGGTGGACGATTTCTTCCTTTTTCTCGTCAATAAACTCGATGATGTCAAAAATACGTCGTGACATGATACTATACCTCCCTTATTAGACTGACGTGGTGCCGCGCAGTACTTCGGCTCGTTCATCGAAGGTGGTGTTCGCTTCACGGGCCAGGTCGCGGATGAGTAGAATGGGCGAGCGCGGATCCTCGCCCTCGACGTTCTGTCGGGCGTTGGCGATCGCGTTCTCAATGCGTTCAACGTAGCCGACCAACGCGTTGTCAAATTCGTACACCCGATCCAGGTCGTCTTCTTTGACCTTGACTGCGTCGAACAGGCCGCCGTAGCCGTAGGCCGCGGTGCGCACCCGGTCAATGAAGGTTTGAATCTGGGTGGCGGCGCTGCCGGTCTCATCCAGCAGATCGAATTTGCCGGCCCCGATGAGGTCTTGTTGCAGGCTGTCCAGTTGAGCCTTCACCGTGCGCATCCGGCTGGCGATGGCTTCCCGCAACAGTTTGTCCGCCTCGCGCCGTTCCTCTTTTTCCTTGTAGCCCTTGTATCCTGGAATTTTGGCTAACAGATTTTCAACGCCGCTCATATCACCTTTTACTTGATCTAACAGACTCATGGTGTTCCTCCTGAATGGGTTTCATTGGATAACAACACTTTCATTGTAGCATGAACCATGAAAAGGTACAAACCTTTATCACTACGTGATTTGATAGCGAAAGTTGTATGCTAGGGAGCGCCTCAACTCGCAGGGCGCTCAAATTCCTTCAGCCATGCCAGTGTTTTCTTGGGGAGTCCATCGCGGCTGAGGTCGTTCACTTCCCACAGCGTGACCTGGGCCAGGGTTTTAAACACGTCGGCTTCGGGATGGGACTTGTAGATGATGGTGCCCAGGACGAGGTTTGGTCCTAAGATGGCCCGCATCACCACATCGCGGAAGGGTGAAGAGAGCAGTTCCATTTTGCCGATCTCATCTATCACCACAATTTTCCCGGCTCGCATTGCGCTTTCGATGGCCGCGACGCCCACATCGCGCAGGATAGCAGTGTCCACGCCGTAACGCCCCACACGCGGATAATTCGAGCCGCGTAAGTCTTTGTGGGAAAAAATGACTTTTTTCCCGTCCAGCGTGGTCAGTTCAAAGCCCTTGCGTCCGCCAGGGCCGAAGATTTCCTCGGTGTAGAAACCGCCTGCGCGGTTTCCCAATTGCGCCACGACCTTGCGGATGATGGTAGTCTTGCCGCAGGCCGGATGTCCGGTGAGTAAGAGTGTTTTTCCCATTGGTGTAGAGTATAGTACGAATTGATGTAAGGACAACACGATTATTCTCAATGGTGCTATAGATGATGGCATTGCCATATCCCATTGGGTTTTCTGATTTGTGTGGACTGGTATACTTGGGAGTGAAAAATCGGTTTTAAGAAATTGGTCAGAGGAGTTGGCAGTAAAAAATGGATTTTGAGAAACCCCTATTGCTTGGCACGGCCAATCCAACGAAGGTGGCCCTCTTTCAGGACTTTCTGGCGGATTTGCCCCTGACGCTGTTGACCTTGACGGACCTGGGCATCGCGTTGGACGTGGAAGAGTCCGCGCCGACGCCGGAAGCGAACGCTGTGCTCAAAGCGCGCGCCTACTTCGCCGCCGCGCACGTTCCCACGTTCGCTGTGGACGCCGGGCTGGAAATCGCCCGCTTCCCTGCCGACCAGCAGCCGGGCGTCTACGTCCGCCGGATTCGCGGCATTGAAGCGCGCGCCTCGGACGCAGAACTACTGGCGCACTACCGCGCCGCATTGTTACAAATCGGCGGCGAAAGTCCCGCGTGCTGGGTGGTGGGGATGGCGTTGCAGGTGGATGCGGAGCGGCTGGTCTCGGCCACGTACCGGCTGGATGGAATTCTCACCGCGCAGCCGTGCGCCACCCTCAGCCCCGGCGCGCCGTTAGGTTCCCTGATGCGCGACGTGGCGACGGGCCGCTGCTTTGCGGAGATGCTCCCCCACGAGCGTCCTGACGCGGCGTGGATCAATGCCTTTATCCGGCAGCACTATGAACTTGTTTGAAACTTCAAGAGAGTTTCACGCAAAGGCGCAAAGACGCAAAGTGACGCGGGAGGCCCTGCATGGGGTGAACGTCTTTGCGTTGACGACGCGCGGCCTTGAGGGTGTGGCGGCGGCAGAAATGGCCGTTCTGCCCGGCGTCTGCGTGCGTGATATTGCCTACCGCCGGGTCACGGCTGCGTGTTCTGGCGATCTTGCCCCACTCTTGGGTCTGCGCACTGTGGATGATGTCTTCCTCGATGTAGCCATGTGGAATGGCCTGACCCGCCAGCGCGACGCCCTCTCCAGATTTCGTCAGCAAGCCGCCCGCCTCGACCTCCGCTCTGCCGCCGTCCTGCGCCCCCTTCGTCCTCAGTCCTCAGTCCTCAGTCCTCAGTCCTTTTCCCTCACCGTCAACTTCGTCGGCAAGCGCAACTATACCACTGACGAGATCAAGCAAATCTGCGCAGAAGCCATCATCGCCCGCCACGACTGGATGTACACGCCCGACGACGAAGCCGCCGACCTGAATGTGCGGCTTTTCATTGAGCACGAGACGGCTGTGGTGGGCGTGCGTTTGGGGATGCGCCCTCTGCACCGGCGCGCGTACAAGCAGGAGCACGTCCTGGGATCGCTGAAGCCGCCGGTGGCCGCCGCACTGCTGCGCTTGGCGGGGGTGCAGCCTGGAATGTGCGTGCTCGATCCGTGCTGCGGGGCAGGGACGATTCTGGTTGAGGCGACGGCAGCGGGGATGTACGCCATCGGAGGGGACGTGGCGGTGGAGGCATTATGTGCGGCGCGGACTAATGTGGAGGCGGCGGGCGTAGGGTTGTCGCTGCGGCGCTGGGATGCGCGGCGACTACCGCTGGCCGCTGCCTCGGTGGATGCGGTGATCTCCAATCCGCCGTGGGGCCGCGCCGTGGACGTGACGGCAGACCTGGCGGACTTCTACCGCGCGCTCTGTGCGGAGATTCGCCGGGTGCTCAAGCCCGGCGGGAAGGCAGCGCTGCTCACCGGCGTCCCGGAACTGGTACAACTTCCCAATCTGCGATTGCAAACCCGGCTGGAAATCAGCCTTTTTGGGCAGCAGCCGGAGATTCTCGTTTTCTCAGCGGATTGAACGGATTGGAACGGATTTTTTCGTTGAATCCGTTCAATCCGTTGAGGCTACCTGCGTTACAAATCCGCGCCCTTCTTCTTTCCCACCTCAATCCGCTGCCACGCGGCGACGACGGCCAGGGTCAGGACGGCGGCCAACGCCGCTTCCGGCAGGCCGTTGGTCACACCGATTGTCCCGATGACTTCCCAGGGCACCAGCTTTTGCAGGCCGATGACGCCAAGCACCAGGACCGTGTTCGTCAGACTTCCGGCAATCCCGGCGGCGATGATGGCCGGGACGCGCCGGCGTTCCAACGCGCGGTAAACCAGCCACGTCACCGGGCCGATGAAAAGGCGCGGCAGGACGGAGAGCAGCGGGTTGGTGAACCAGGCGTCGGAGGGGTTGCGGGGCATGATGGCTGCCTGGAGCATGCTGGAGATGCCGAAGATGAGGCCGACGCCCGCGCCCACCCACGGGCCTTCCAGGATCGCCCCGATGATAACCGGGACGTGCAGCGTGGTCATCGAGATGCCGGCGAACCACGTGATAAGGCCGAGCGGCGTGAAGCTCAGCAAAACCGAGATGGCCCCTAAAACTCCGGTAATGATAATTTTACGAGTGCGTGTGCTTGACATAAGTTTTCCTCCTTAAAGATAGTCTCAACGGATTGAACGGATGCAACGGAAAGAATTCGTTAAATCCGTTGAGAAAGTTTGTGTTACGATCAGATTTTTTTTGACCTGCACCTGTTCGTTGTTGACCGTGACGTAATCCCCTGTGTGAATTTCCTCGATGGGAAGCTGATCCACCATCGGGATGTCCGCAATGATGGCGCCGACGGCGACAATCGGCTCGCTTTCGGCGTTGAGGATGGCGGCGGGCGCGACACCGTTGACCGCAAGCTGGTAGAGGATGTACGATCCCACCGTGCTGCCCTTGCCGGTAGGAAAGACGAGCACCTTCCCCGCCACGCATTGCCCTTCCAACGGATGTTCTTTCTCGGTGACGATGCCCGTGTTGCCATCTACCCCGCCCAGGAAGCCGATGGGCGCGGGCGAAACGAGCGCTGTGCCTTCAGCGCGCCCGGCGCGAATCACCCGACCGGTGAAGGAGAGGGGGTGAGGGGGTGAGGGGGGGAGGGGGGGAGGGGGAGACAAGGTGA
>JAKQHY010000090.1 GCA_029555965.1 Chloroflexota bacterium
CAGGGCTATCGCATTTGACCCATTGATGGCCTAAAGGCCGGGGATAAAGGGGGATTTTTGTGGCGGGGCTTCGCCCCGCCACAAAAATCCCTCCGAAAAACGCCGCTTTAGCGGCACAACAGGCAGCGCAGCGGAACAAAGCTCTCCAAATGCGATAGCCCTATCCATCCTATAGAACTTGAAACCGGGGGAGCGCGCGGATCACAGTTTGTACTGGGGTTTGTACCCATGCACGCGGTACTTCAACAACGTCCACAGTACGGTGAAGCCATCCTTCCAGGAAATCTTTTTCCCTTCAACGAATTCCCGCCCACTATAAGAGATGGGCACTTCGTAGATGCGGTAGCCCATCAACAGGATTTGCGCGGTAATCTCCGGGTCGAACCCCCACCCCTGCGCTCTGAGATGCAGCTTTTTCGCCACCTCGCGGGTGAAGACCTTGTAACACGTCTCCATGTCGCTCAGGATGGTGTTGTAGAGCAAATTGGTGACAAACGTGAGGAACCGGTTTCCTAGCATGTGCCAGAAGAACATCGCCTTGGTTGGCCCGCCGCGAAACCGCGAGCCGTAAACGGCCTGCGTGCGTTTTTCCAGGATGGGCTGCAACAGGTGCGGATAGTCGCGCGGATCGTATTCCAGGTCGGCGTCCTGGATGAGGCAAATGTCGCCGGTCGCGTTTTGCAATCCCGTCCACACCGCCCCACCCTTGCCGCGGTTGACCTCGTGGTAAATCACGCGGACGTCCGGCTGGCCTTCCAACGTTTTCAAGAAGTCGCGCGTGCCGTCCTTCGAGCCGTCGTCCACAATGACGATTTCCCGCTCCAATTCAATCGTTTCCTCGTGCGCCTTGTTGGCCCAGATACACACCTGCAAACGCACCGCCCGCACTTCGCTGACAATTTCTTCAATTGTTTCGATTTCGTTGTAGACCGGCATGATGACCGAGAGTTTCATAATTCCTCCATTGAAAATAGCCACAGAGCACACCGAGTTCACAGAGAAAAACCTTTGTGTCCTTCGTGTCCTTTGTGGTGAAAATTTTCATCCAACCGCTGGTGAACCGCCGGTTAATGACGAATTCCACTGAAAACGGATTTTGAATCACCGGCGCGGTTTGGGCTTGCGTCGGTCGGGACGCGCCACAGGCTTGCTGGTCGGGCGCGGCGGCGTCTTGGAACGTCTGCCGTGCGGCCACACCCAATCGAGCAGCACTTTGCGCTCCACCGGATCCAGGTCGCGCCACCCGCCCGGCGGCAAGTCGGCCGGCAGCGTCAACGGGCCGATGGCGACGCGCACCAGGCGAACAGTGGTATAGCCTAACGCGGCCGTCATCCGCTTGATCTGCCGCTTTTTGCCCTCAAAGAGCACGATGCGCAGCCACGTCGTCTTCTCCGGCGCGGGCTGCGGCTGGTCGAAGGCCGGCAGGGGCGGCGGGCTGTGCAGGATTTCAACGTCGGAGGGCCGCGTCAGCCCCGTTTTGATGGCGATGCCCTCGCGGAAATGCACAATGTCCTCCGCCGTCGGATGCCCGCGCACCAACACCAGATAGGTCTTCGAGTGATTAAAGTTGGGGTGCGTGACGCGATGCAGCAACTCCCCGTCGTTGCTGAGCAGGAGCAGTCCCTCGCTATCCAGGTCAAGCCGCCCGGCGGCGTGCAAATCCCTGGGGATGCCCCACGTGGTCAGCGTCGGCGCATCCTTCGGCTCTCCATGCCGACATTCAACATCGAAGGGCTTGTAGGCTATCGCGTAACGAAACATGGCCCGGATTATATCCATTCAACGGGATGGAGCAAGGATTTCCAGATTCAATGTGAGGCTTCGTGTAGCAAAGGAATCACTTCGTCCAAATCCTGCGCTTCGGCAGCGAAAACCAGAAATGTGACAACCCCTTGTTGTTGAATGTAAATGCTGCGGTTTTCGTGCTTCCAACGCAATGCCCGCTCTCCAGGTTGGATGTGGCGCTCTACTTCTTCGTATCCACGCTCCTCCGTAAGTGCGAGGCGGTGCGCCGTGACAAATTCCCAGGCGTCATCATTGGAATCCCAGACCGTCTGCCAGATCAGGATATCCCGCCCGTCATCGGGATGTTCCAAGAGGATATACCGATCGCCATCCCAGCCGGCGGCAGCAACCGCAGCAAGATCAGGGGAAATATATTCCCCCAGATACTCACGGGTCCACAACTCTCCCGCCACCTCATTGTCCAACATCGTCCAGGTCATGGAGAGCACTGTGACGGCTTCGGGCAATTGCACTTCCTGGGGATCGTCCCTTTCATCCCCTTTGTATTTGTCAGGATGCAGGATTTGTTCTGTCGAGACGGGTGGGTCGGTATAAGTTCTTTCAATATTCGGCCAGTAGCCGCCGGGAGCCACCGCTTCAACAAATTCCAGGCCGATTTCGTAGGGGTAGATTTGCATGCGCTCCAGGACTCCCGGCACATCCCACCCCTCTGACAAAGTCTGCACCGAGGAATTCATCATGACCCAGGATTCAAGTTCTGTGATGTATGACTGCAAATATTTGATCGTAAACTGGGTGGCTTCGCCCTCCGCCAACGAACGGAAAGCCATACTCTGATCGTCATTGGCGACATCCTGGATCTGCCCCAGGCCATAGTGCTGATCCTGCAAAGCATGGAGGTACTCGTGGGCAAAGGTAAGTTCTTCGCGTGGATCGAGAAGTTCTTCATCACCGATCACATACATAATATCTTTTTCCCAGTTGTAAAAACCGGCAGTCTGCGTAGCGCGCAGGTCTACGAAAAGCTGCGTCAGGTTCACCTCAGGATCGAGCAACCCCATCAAGACCCAGGTATCCTGCATTGCATGCATATCTTCTTGCTCTCCTGCGTATTCATCTTCGAGGGTTTCGCGGAATGTTTCGGAAGTCAACATCTCAAAGACCACCTCCTGCTTGGGTTTCAGACCACGCTCCTTTTCTACATTCCGTTTGATCTCCTCAATTTGGTCGGCGACTGAAATAGTTGCGCTGATATTGCGCAGGTCTCGGATGACAATCTGCCCATACGTATCGGCAGAATTCCAACCCAGTCCATCCGACAGATCCAGAAACAGCGTGTAAGGAGCAGTCACCTCAATTTGGCTTTCCTCTGCCGCATTTTGCAGGGATATCCAAACCCCGCCATCCAGCCAGGGTTCAATGCGCGGAACGGCAGAAGTTACCCCAACGATCATGGTGCCGATAAACTCAGCCAGCGTCTCATCGTCAAATTCGGAAAATTCCTCTATCTCAAGAATAAGATGCATCACACGCTGACTTTCGATGTCCTCCAACGCAACTTTCTGTAAGGAAATGCCGGCATCTAAATAGTCGAGAATTTGTTGAATTGTCTTCCGGGCCAACGCGACACCTTCCGCCTCGCGCAGGTGATAGGCGTCTTCCGCGAGCGATTGGGCGGTGAAAGTAAGAAAGGCTTTGGGATTATCAGCCAATTGGGCGTCGTTGTAGTCCAGGTAGGCGGTAAACGCTTCCGCGGCTTGCGCCACTTGCCCTAACTCACGGCGCGCCCGTCCAAGATATAAGTAGGCTATCAAATTCGTCGCGCCTTCCGAGGTAGCCATTTGTAAGGCCCGCACAGCCTGCCGATAATCGCCCACCTGACAATAGGCAATTCCTAACAAGGCACGCGGATTGCCGTTGAATGCGACTCTGGTATTTTTTTCCATCTGTTCCAAGGTTTCAATGGTTTTTTGGTATTCTGCTTGCAGAAAATAGGCCTTCGCTAGGCCATACCACACATCGCCATTGTCTGATTCCAACGCCAGGATGTGTTTGAAAGTCCTCTCTGCGTCCGCATATTTCTCAGTATAAAGATGGATATACCCCAAAGCGAGATAGAGATCCGGGTCGTCTACGCTTTGCATCAGCGCTGCGCGATAATTTTCGATAGCTTTTTCATAATCGCCCTCGGCAAAATAATGCCCGGCGACACCTATCAGCGTTGTGGGGTCATGGGCAGACAACTCCGCAGCCTGCCGATACCCCTCCTCAGCGCGCTCGGCCTCACCCTGACATTCCATTGCCAGCGCCAGACCCAAGTGCGCCTCCCCGGCATCGGGAGAAAGGTTCAATAACTCATGGAAAGTATCGGCGGCATCCTCACAACTATCTACGCTTAACTGTGCGAAACCTTTGCCTAAATAAGCATGCCAGTGTTCTGGATCCACCGCGATCAATTTTTCAAAGGCATCTAAGGCTATCTTGGCCGCATCTTGTTGAGTATAGAACGCGCCACGTGTAGAGAGCGCCAGCGGTAGCTCTGGCGCCAGGCCGGCCAATTTACGCAAAGTCATAGAAGCTGTATTGAAATCACCTCGCGCCATATCCAGGTGGACAGACAGCGCCAGCGCTTGTAGATGATCGGGATTCTGTTCAAAAACCCGATCAAGTTCCGCTTCCGCTTCTGGATATTCGGTCGCCCGCATATACATTTCAGCCAGAACCAAGCGCGCCGGCAAGAAATTGGGCGTCTGAGAAATCGCGCGCGTTGCCACAAGCTGCGCGCTGTCAAACTTGCCCAGGGCGGCGTCACAGTCGGCCTGAGTCATCAGAGCCAGGACATTATCCGGCTCCACCTCAAGCGCGGTTGCGATGGCCTCTTGCGCATCATCCACCGCATAAAGCGCCAGATGCGCTTTTGCCAGGGCGATGTGCGCCAAAGCGGAGTCTTCGTCCAATGCCACTGCCTTTTTAGCAGCTTTGGGCAAGTCAGCGTAATGCACATTCAACGTCTGCACCAATGACAGATAAGCCCATGCCTCACTGCTCTCCGGCGCCATATCCACCGCTTGTTGAGCCAACTCCAGCGAGGCCGCCCGAAGTTCCGGTTGCAACGCATAGAGGAAGGCCCGGTGACTATACGCGAGGGCAAATTGCGGATCGGCCAGCAGTGTTTGACTATAAGCTTCATCGGCTCTGACGAAGTCATTTTCAAAAAGTGCCGCGTCACCTTGTGAAAGATAATAAGTCGGTGGGATGGGCGTGGGAGTGGGCGTAGGCAGTGGGGTAGCAGTAGCCGTCGGGGGGAGCGCTGTGGCGGTCGGCGCAGGCGGTGGGGTAGAGACACACCCGGCGCCAAAATAACAAAGAACGAAGAGGAGAATTCCGTTAATGCGAATGGCTTTTTTGAGATTCAGGAAATTCATAGGTGTACCTTCCTTACTTTAATCTTTCATAGCCCCGGAAAATCCAACAACAGATTTTCCAACAACAACTGCGTATTGACGTTCCGTTGGAGCGCCTGCTGCGCTTTTTCCAAAGCCTGGATCATTGCCAGCGTGCGCGCCACGTCCACCTGAGCGGCGATCTTTTCCAGCACGTTGGCGTGTTCCCGATACGTCATTTTCACAGCGTTGTCAGTCTGGATGAGCAGCACGTCCCGCCAGCCGGTCAGCCAGTATTCAAGCGTTTCGGGTAGATGCGCGTCATCCCGCCCCATCTCCTGCGCCGTCTCGAAGCGGGTGGGCAAATCCTGCGCCAACACGGCCAGCATGGCCGTCAACGCCTGCTCCATCTGCTCCTGGTACGCCGGATCGGTGACGGCGCGCACCGCCCACCCGATCCGCCCGCCGGAGATGCGCGCCAGCCGCTCCGCCTGCTCCGGCGCGACGGCCCACCGCGCGATGAGCGCCTCTTCCACCTGCTGCCGCCCCAACGGGCGCAGGCCGATTTGCCGGCTGCGGGAGACGATGGTGGGCAGCAGCAACTCGGCGTCCTGCGCCAGCAGCATCAAGTGCGCGTAGCCCGGCGGCTCCTCCAACGTCTTGAGCAGCGCGTTCGCCGCCCCGATGGTCGCGCGCTCGAAGTCGGCAATCAGCGCGACCTTGCAGCGGCTTTCGTTGGGCGTCAGACTGAGGAAGCGCTCCACGTCGCGGATTTGATCAATCTTAAGCGCGCCGCCTTTGGCGTCCGCTTCGATGAAGAGAAAGTCCGGGTGGTTGCCCGAATTCAGCTTGCGGCACGACAGACAGCCGCCGCAGGGGGGCAGTTCTGCATCGCTCTTGCACAACAGCGCCGCCGCCACCGTGCGCGCCAGCGTGAACTTGCCCACACTCTCCGGGCCGGTGAACAACAGCGCGTGCGGGACTTCGTCGTGCGTCACGGCCAACTGCAACTGCCGCACCGCCCACTCATGCCCGACGATAGGCCAGCCACTTAACGTCTCAGGATTGCTGCTCATTTGCCACTCCATACCCGAAAAGATGGGGATTAGGGGTTGGGGGTTGGGGATTGGGGAAGACCGTCCCCCAATCCCTGATCCCTAATCCCCCATCCCCCCTATCAATGCAGAAATCATCGCCACCAGCCGTGCCAACACCTGATCCCGATTGTCCGGCGTCACGTTGACGACAGTGTACCACGGCAGCGCCAGCCGCGCCACCAGATCGCCCAACAATTCCGGGCGGATGACGACCAGAGCCGCCGCGTACCGCTCCGTCGCCAGCCAATCCAGCGCGGCCGCCCACCCTTGCCCGCGCTTGAGTTCCAACGGGCCGATTTCATCCAATATGAAAACCTGCGTCGGGAAACTCTCGCGCAGCGCATCCAGCGCCCGCGCCAACGCCGCCGGATCCATCCTGAAATGCGGCGTCGCGCTGCCTTCCACCTCCGCGAAAGGCAACGTCAGCGGATACGTCTGCCCGGAGCGCAATTCCAGCACTTCCTGGTCGTGAGGCCCGGTGCGCCGCGTGATCAGCCCGGACACAGCGACCGAAGCCGCGCGCAATTCACCAACCAGCCGCTCGCACAGCGTACTTTTGCCCGCCTGCCGCTGCCCGGTGATCAGGATAAGCTTTGCATCAAACACCCTGATAACTCCCTCGCCCATAGCCTCAACGGATTAAACGGAAAAATTAATCCGTTGAATCCGCTAAATCCGTTGAGAAAAGAAATGAGACACCGGATGCCATCAAAAAGAAAAAGGCCGGGGAGTTATCCCTGGCCCTTTCTGTGGAGATGGCGGGAATCGAACCCGCGTCCGAAGAATTCGACGGCGTGCGTCTACAAGCTTAGTCGGCGCTTACGTCTTGCCCCGGTGGGCCGCTGCCGACCGCGCCACATCCGGGCCAGCCGATGGTCTTAGGGCTTCTTTATCGGCGTCTGGAAGCTTGCGTGCAGACCTTATGTCACCTTACGCCAGCGCGCCTGCGAGACACTGGCGGGGCGCGACCGGATTTCCCGGTCGGGTTTTGGAGTTACGCCGCGACGGCGACCGGAGCCGAAGCCCAGGTGTTCGCCATAGCGGGAATCCAGGTATTGGCCTTAGTGTTGGCACTTGTTGTTTTGCCCCTGGGATTGCGGGAACGGAGCCTCCCCGGCTTGCAGCCCACCCTCAGCCTTCCCCGTCGAAACCAGTCATCCCCACCCACATTATACCATAATATAGGACGCGGAAAATACGGGATTTTTCCAAAAAGTCCGTATTCATTTTCCTTAGCGACTTTGCGCCTTTGCGTGAAAGTTCGGATTGCTTCAGCGGGGACACCCATTTGCTTGTTCCTTTAAGGAAACTGCCTTATACTCTGGGCAGAAGGAGCATAATGAGCGAGAACCCATCCCCAATACCCCATCATCCCGATGAAGCGGCCCAACTGGAACACGCGCTGGCCGCGCTTGAAGCGCAGCGCGCGGTGCTGGGCGACGCGGCAGTGGACGCGGCAGTGGCCGGCATCCGGCGCCAGTTGGCCGCGCTCCAGGCGCCGCCGGATCGCCGCCGCCGGCAAGTGACCGTGCTTTTCGCCGACGTGTGCGGCTTCACGGCCATGTCCGAGGCCCTGGACGCCGAGGACGTCCACGAAATCATCAACGCCGTCTGGACGCAACTGGATCGCGTCATCCTTGAACACGGTGGGACGATTGATAAGCACGTCGGCGACGGTGTGATGGCGTTGTGGGGCAGCGCGGCGGCGCACGAGGATGACCCGGAATGGGCCGTCCGCGCGGCGCTGGCGATGCAGCAGGAGTTGGCCGGCTTCGGGATGCGGCTGGCGGACCTGCTGGCGAAGCTGCGGCGGCGCGGCTTGCCGTCTGAGGTGCAGATGCGCATCGGCGTCAACACCGGGCCGGCGCTGCTGGGCGACGTGGGCACGACCGGCGAATTTTCCGCCATCGGCGACGCCGTTAATCTGGCGAGCCGCTTGCAAGAGGCCGCGCCGGTGGGCGGCGTGCTCATCGCGCACAGCGTCTACCGCCAGGTGCGCGGCATTTTCGACATGGCGCCGCAGCCGCCGGTGCAGCTCAAGGGCAAGGCCGAGCCGGTGCAGACGTATCGGGTGCTGCGCGTCAAGCCGCGCGCGTTTCGGATGCGCACGCGGGGCGTCGAGGGCATCGAAACGACGATGGTGGGGCGCGACGCCGAGTTGCAAGCCCTGCAAGACGCCTATCACACGGCGATGAAACAGGGCGTTCCGCACGTCGTCACGGTGGTGGGGGACGCGGGAGTGGGCAAATCGCGCCTGCTATACGAGTTCGAGAACTGGCTGGAACTGGCGCCGGAGCAGATTTATTACCTCAAGGGCCGCGCCACACCCGAAATGCAGCGGGCCGCCTACGGCATCATCCGGGATATGTTCGCCTACCGCTTCGACATCCGCGAGAGCGACGGCGCGGTGGTGGTGCTGGAAAAGTTCCGCACCGGGATGGCGACGATTTTGCCGCCCGATCAGGCCGACCTGGTGGGGCAGTGGATCGGCTTCGACTTCCAGCAGGCCGGCAGCCCGGCGGTGCAGAACCTGCTCGGCAGCGCGTCGTTTGGCCGCCTGGCCGCGAGTTACCTGGCGGCCTTCGTGCGCGCGATCACGCAGCGCCCCACCGTCATCTTCTTGGAGGACATCCACTGGGCCGACGACCGCTCGTTGGATTTGTTGCAGCAGCTCATCGTCGAAATACCGGAAGCGCGCCTGCTCGTCATCTGCCTGACGCGCCCCACCCTCTTTGAGCGCCGTCCGCAGTGGAGCGCCGCAGACGCTGCCGCGCCGGTAGTCTACCAGCGCTTGCTGCTTCCCCCGCTTTCTCCCGACGCCAGCCGCGCACTGGTCGCCCAAATTCTGCAAAAACTGGATACCGTTCCCCAGACGCTCTTCGACCTCATCATCAGCGGCGCCGAAGGCAACCCTTTCTACGTGGAAGAATTGATCAAAATGCTATTGGACGACGGCGTCATCCGGCGCGGGGAAGAGCAATGGCACGTGGACTTGAGCCGCCTGAAGACGCTGCACGCGCCGGACACGCTGACCGGCGTGCTGCAATCCCGGCTGGACAGCCTGCCCCGCGACGAGCGGGACGTGTTGCAGCGGGCGGCGGTGGTGGGGCGGCTGTTTTGGGATGCGGCGGTGAGCGCGCTGGTCGCCGATGTAACCGAAGCGGCGGCGCCCGGCAATGAGGATCGCGTTCGCGTCGCATTGGAAGCCATCGAAGATCGGGAGCTGATCTTCCGGCGGCCCCAGTCGGTCTTCCAGGGGGCTGCCGAATACATTTTCAAGCACGCCATTCTGCGCGACGTGACCTACGAGACGGTGTTGCTCAAATTGCGCCGTCTCTACCACCGGCAGGCCGCGCGCTGGCTGGAAGCCAATGCCGGGGAACGGCTGGGGGAGTATCTCGGCCTGATCGCCGGACACTATGAGCTGGCGGGGGAGAACGGCAAAGCGGCGGACTATCTGCTGCGCTCCGGCGAGGCGGCGCGCGCGGTGTGCGCGTATCACGACGCCCTCGCCGCCTTCGAGCGCGCGCTCGCGTTGCTGCCGGAAGAGGACGTGGAACATCGGGCGCCGGCGTTGGTGCAAATGGGATATGTCTACCGGCAACTCAGTGATTATCCGCTGGCGCAGACGCGCCTGGAACAGGGATTGGCGCTGGCGCGCGTGACCCATCAGGCGACGATGGAAGTGGCCGCGCTCACCGGGATCGGCTGGGCGTTGATGGGACAGGGCAAATACGACGAGGCGCGGTCTTATCTGGACAAGGCGCTGACATTGGGACGCCAGGTGAAGGACCGGCGAGGAATCGCGCTGGCGCTGCATCACCTGGGCGACGTGGCCTATCGCCAGGGCGACAGCGACGCGGCGGCGCGGCACGCCTGGGAATGTCTGGCGCTGTACCAGGCGCTGGGGGATCGCCAGGGGATCGCGGGCGCGTTCCGCATCCTGGGATTTGTGGCCTACATGCGCGGCCAATACGCCGACGCGATGCGCCGTCAAGAGGAAAGTCGCCGCATCTACATGGAAATTGGCGACCGCTGGGGCGTGGGGACCGGTTACATCAATTTGGGGGAAGCGGCCCGGCGGCAGGAGAAGTTTGTCGAGGCGGCGCAGTATTACGAAAAGAGTCTGCCCTTTTTCTATGAGATCGGCAACCGGTTCGGCGTCGCCATTGCGACCCTCAACCTGGGGCACGCCTACAACGGCATGGGAAATCTGGAAATGGCCGAACGGTACTTCCGTGAATCCGTGGAGAGTACGTACGCCCTGGGATCGTTGGCCGTTTTGTTGGAGGGCGTGCTGGGCCTGGCCTGGGTCTACGCCCAACAGGGGCAGTCCGACATCGCTGCCGAGTGGGTGAGCTGGGTGCAAAATCACCCGGACTACAACGCCGAAATCGGGCAATTCATCGCGCCGATCCTGGCTCTGCTCCGGGCCGCGCTGCCGGAGGCGCAACTGAAAGCCGCCTTTGAACGCGGCGCGGCGCTCGATCTGGCGGCGGTGATGCGGGGGATGGGAAATGAGTAATGGGTAATGAAAAATGAGTGGCGGGTTACTCATTTCTCATTACTCATTACCCACCTTATGCTAAAAGGAGTGTACTATGCGCAGCAATGCCAAATGTTTCGACGACTTACGCGCTTATTGTGAAACCCTGCCCATCGTGGACTGTCACGATCATTCGGATGGGTGTGGGCCGAAGTATGCCGATCCGGTGCAGGTGGTGGTCAATGGGTATTTTCCGAGCGATCTGCACAGCGCGTCCGGCGACGCGGAGATTGCCCTCCTGCAAGACGCGCAGCGTCCCTGGGAGGAACGCTGGCCGCTGTTGGAACGGCTGTGGCAGCGGACCAAGCACACCGGCTACGCCCAGGTGACGCGGCGGGTGCTCAAGCACTTCTACGGCGAGGATGACGTGACGTTCGACGCCCTCAAGCGGATGGAGGGCCGGCTACTCGATCTGACCGACGCGGCGGCTTTCGAGGGCATCCTGGAAGAGACGCACATCGCTGCGCGCATCCTGGACATCTGGCCGGACCTGCGCAAAGTGCTGGACGGCACGCTCATGCTCACGCCGCGCGGGCGGCTGGCGATCTCCCTGCCGGGCTTCCATTCCGTGCGCAGCTATCAGATGGTGCAGGACTTCGGCAACGTCCTGAAGCGGACGATCACTTCGCTGGATGAGTACCTCGACGTGTGCCTGGAGATTTTCGTGGGGTGCAAGCACTTTGGCGCAGTGGCCTTCAAAGATCAGAGCGCATACGAGCGCCCCCTCACCTACGGCAACCCCACCCGCGCGGAGGCGGAGGCGGTCTTCAACTGGTTCATGGAAGACCCACGCCGCAGCGCCGCGTATCCCGACGGCGTCAGGCCGCTGGACGACTTCCTCTTCCACGAATTTCTGCGGATGGCGCGCGACCTGGATTTGCCGGTGCAGCTCCACACGGGGCACATGGCCGGGATTCGCAACGACATCGCCAAAACCAACGCGGTGGGACTGACGCGCGTGCTGGAACTGCACCGCGACGTGCGCTTCGACCTCTTCCACGCCAACTGGCCCTACGGCGGGGAGTGGCTCTACCTGGCCAAGAACTATCCCAACGTCAGCCTGGATTTCTGCTGGGCGAACATCATTGACCCCATCTACTGCCAGGCCCTCTTCAAACAGGCGCTTTCGAGCGTGCCGCACGGCAAGATTCACGGCTACGGCTCCGACTTCGGCGGCAACGCGGATCGGGCGTGGGCGCACGCGGCGATTGCGCGCGACAACATCGCCATCGCGCTCGCGGAGATGGTCGAGGCGGAGTATTTGGGGCTGGATGAGGCTAAAGAAGTGGCATACACCTGGCTGTTCGGCAACGCCAATGAGTTTTTCCGGTTGGGGTTGTAAAACAAAGAGAAAACTTCCCGGAAGCGTGGCTGCTTCCGGGAAGTTTTTGTTTCTCTATTCCAGCATACAAATGTCCAACCCAACATCATCCACATACATGCCGGTCACAGCATCCAGACCGTCATTGTACGTCCCAATGTGGATTTTGATAGTTTTTCCGGCATAGCCGCGCAGGGTGTATTGGTAAAATTGCCAGGCCCGGTCATTACGACAATCCCAGAAGAGGGTCTCGACCACCTGATTGTCGGTATTGAGGAGCGTCACATATTGCTCGTCGCCGGCGCGCAACGTGGCAACGTCATTCAGGGGTGTTCCACGCGTAGGGGGCGGCGATAGAGCCTGTTGCGTCAACTGGCTGCTTTGATGATAAAGCCAAAACCGGATCGTCACGGTGAGGGCAGTGGTAGGAATCGTGATCACCTGTTGCGCGGAAGAATAACTCATCAAGTTGTAGAAAGGCGTCACGATGCCGGTGCGCATAGCTCGCGCGCCGCTGTGCCACCGGGCGGTGGTATAGCTCGCGGGGTATTCCGTGTGGGGCAGCTCCCATGCTACATCGGATTCAAAACCCCCGTTACGCAAACCCTCCACACACACCACACCGCGCGGCATCGTCACCGCGCACGCCCAACCGCTCCAGTCGGAACGCCCGTTGTCGTTAGAAGCATAGACCGTGAAGCAATGGTAAGAGAGTGGCTCAAAGCCCCCCGCGGTATAACTGATGACGTTAGCGCCGAGGGTGGCAATCAAGTTATTGCCCTCATAAATAAGGTAACCCGTCTCGTTGAAGGCATTGTCGCGCCACTCAACGCGCACTTGACTGTAACTGATGGGCATAGCATAGATGTGACTAGGGGAAATTGGAGGGGCATTGAGTGAAAAATCCCTCAGGGCCAGTGGCAGGTAGAGATGATTATTCAGAGTGTAGGTCATGGTCTGTGGATTTTCTGCGGCGAATACGGAAAGGGGACGTAGTGCGCCGGCGCTGCCGGCGGGCCGCATAGCCGTTAAACCGAAGAGGAACCAGAAACCGAGTCCGGTCAAAAACAGACAACATCCACCTTTGATATATTTCTGTGTCATAGCGCCCTCCTTATTGCTACTAGAGACATTTCATTACAAGGCTGCGCTACGCTTGCGGGCGACCCTACGCAAACCGCTCGAACCGATCCCGGTCAGCCTGGCAGATGGGGCATTTAAGCGGCGGTTTGGGCCGCGCGCAGAGATAGCCGCAGACTTTACAGCGCCACACCGGGATGCCGCTGCGCGTGAAGCCGACGAACTCTTCCTCGTGGGCCGGCTCCGCCGAAGCTGGTGCCTGCGCCGTTGGGCCTGCCCTGAGCGCCGCCGCAGGGCCGCCGGGTGGGCGGCGGTCGGGAATCGGCTCCAACTCCTGCTGCCCGTCACGCACCGCGTCGGAGACGTAGAGCGCGCAGTAGCACGCGCCGAAGTCGCCCAGATCGTCGTCGCGGTAGTCGCAGGGGCAGATGAGGTCAAGGTCTTTTTCCCGGATGCCTTCCGCCAGGCGGCAGGGGCAGGCCTGATAGCCGTACCGCTCTATGTTGACCAGCAGGCCCTCCACCAATCCCAGCGTAAAGCTCTTATCAGGATTGAGGTTGTAACCGGCAGCACGAGCGTCCGCATCGAGCTGCCAATACAACGCTTCAATCGTTTCCGGCGTGATCGGCGCGCTCATAAGCCCAGGCGACCCTTAAGCTCATCGGCCTTGAAACCGATGACGCACTCCCGCTCGTCAATGACGACGGTGGGGAACGAGACGCGCGGATTCCAGATGCGCACCTTGTCCTTCACCGCCTCGCGCTCGTCGCCCTCCAACAAGTCTACGTAGACAAAATCGAAGGCAACGGAGTTTTCCTCCAAATACTGCCGCGTCTTGCGGCACCAGATACAGGTAGAGATGCCGTAAAACTGGACATGATGATCATGATGGACGCCGGCGACACTGCCGTGTGATTCGGTCATGAGTCTTACTCCTTTATTCTTTGGATGATGTTGAAATTGTACACCGGAAACGTGAAGACGTGAAACGTGAAACGTAAAACGTAATGGTTTTACTGTGCAAGCCTTACGTTTTACGTTTCACGTTTTACGACTATGAATGATGCAAGAACGCTTTCACCGCCGCCAGGTATGCCGGGAAGTCTTCACGGCGGACGTTGTGCCCGGCGGAGGGGATAGACGCGACTTGAAGGTGCGGGGCAATGCGCGCAGCCTCTTCCGCCATCGGGGGCGTGACGATGGCGCCCCGCTCCACATTGGCGGTGATGAGCAACACGGGGCAACGGATCTCGGCGACCATCTCGCGCCAGTGGGGGCGCTGCTGCTCAAAAATTCCGATGACGTAAGGACTCATCTGCTGCTTGGAAATGGCCCAGTTCCCCAGCTCTTCCTCCGCCCAGGCGGGGCAATCCTTGCGGCATTGCGCCATGAGCGCCTCGCGGGATTTGCTCTTCTGTGCGAGGATGCCGGCGCGGCGTTCCTCCACAAAGGTCTGACGCTCCTCCTCCGTCATCGGCTGGTGCGGGTTGTCGTCCCACCAGGCGGGGTCTTCGAGCAATGCCTTGCCGATCAACTCCGGGTATTTGTACGCCGCATAGGCCGCCGTTGCCCCGCCCATCGAGTGGCCGAGCACGGCGGGCTTTTCCAGGCCGAGGGCGCGGATGCAGGCGGCGAGGTCAGCGGCGCGATCTTCGGTGGTGTAGCCGTCCTCGGGCGCGTCCGAGAGGCCGTGGCCGCGTGCGTCGAGCATAATCACGTCGTAGTCGCTTTCTAGCGCGCGGGCGACGGGCAGCCAGCACAAGCCATTGTCGCTGAAACCGTGGCAGAGGACAACCGGCGGCTTATCCCCGCCAGTGCGCCAGTAGTGAAAGCGCAGGCCGTTGGCTGCCACGTAGCCGTCGCACCAGGGGACCACGTCGCCGGTGTTGATCATCGTGACCAGTGCGGAGTCCTCGGTATCCAGCGGCAAGTCCACGCGGGCGCGGCGGCGGCTGGATTCGTAGGTGGCGAAGATCAGCTCGGTAGCTTGCAACGCGCGATGGCCCGACAATTCCGGCTCGCGCCCGGTCTTGAGCGCGTCAATCAGGTCGAGGACGCCCAGGACGTGCAAGTCTTGCCCGCTGCCGTGGATGCCGCCGCTGACCTCGATAGTTTGCCACATCCCACAGGTGAAGACGTTGTGCAGGCGCAACGGTACATCTTGGCTCACGCCGATCTCGATGATCCCTTCCGACCCGACGAGCCGGATGGCGCACCCGGCGCTGCGCAGGCCGTTGTTGGCTTGCCCGGTGATCATCAGCCCCAGCACGCCGTTTTTAAATTTGAACTGGCTGAGGCCCTGCCCTTCCAGCGGCGCGCCAAAGATCGCGCCGCCGCCGCGCGCGTCTATTTGGCCGATGACCCACTCGACCGGAACTTCGTCGTTGAACATGAACAACATGTCGAACCAGTGCGTGCCCCAGTCGTAGAGGTTAGCGGTGAACGCTTCCAGGCGTTCCAATTCGCCGATGTCGCCGGCCTTCAGCATCGCCTGCGCCTTGCGGAAGGGCGCGCCGAAGCGCCGCATGTGGTTGAAGGTGAGTTGGACGCCGGCCGCATCGCAGGCCGCGACCATCGCCTGCGCATCGCCGTAGGTGAGGGCCATCGGCTTTTCGCAGTGGATGGCCTTGACGCCCGCGGCTACGGCCTTGAGCGTCATTGGCGCGTGGAGGTGCGGCCAGAGGCATAAGCTCACGATGTCG
Organism: Chloroflexota bacterium; assembly: GCA_029555965.1. Classification (GTDB taxonomy): domain Bacteria; phylum Chloroflexota; class Anaerolineae; order B4-G1; family SLSP01; genus JAKQHY01. The sequence goes on from JAKQHY010000090.1 coordinate 15,876, forward strand.
AGCCGCTCGTTGGCGAACATCTCGTCCGCGCTCAGGTAGCCGTGCGGGACATGATGCGCGGCGCAGAAAGCGTCGAGGTTTTCCTGGCTGATGTCCGCCGCCGCGACGATCTCCGCGTCGGGCGAGGTTTCGTAGCCTGCCGCGTGCGCGTGGGCCATCCCGTAACCCGTCGCGCCCGCCGTGTTCCAGGGTCGGCCGCAGCCGATGATACCGACTTTGAACTTTGACATAGAATAGCTCCTTTGTGTGTTGGCGATTGGAAATTGGAAATGAGTAATGAGAAATGAAAATGAGAAATGGGTAACGCGACAGCGTGGTTAACGGTTATCCCGTTCCCAACGCGCGATGGCGTTGGCGATCAGTTCCTCGCGGGCGGCGTAGGGGGTGCGCTGCTGTTCGTATTGGATCAGGCGCTCGGCCATTTTCTCGTCGCCCCGGGTTTTGCGCAGCAGGTTTTGGTAGAGGGGATGGCGTTTGGGGTCCATCACCGCCCGGAAAATATCGTCATAGACATCGGAGTGTTTCTGCCTTTTGAGGCTACCCAGCATCACCACAAAATCCACCATAGACTCGGCCACGAAGCGGCCCGGCAGCAGGAGCAGGTAAGCCCACAGGAGAAAACGGTTCCAGTCGTCGGAATAGCGGAAGGGGTTGTCGAACAGGCCGCCTAACCAGCCCAGGTTTTGCAGGTTGGGTTTGGGACGGATGTAGTAACCGGCGATACAGTATAAGATGAAGAAGATCAACGCCGTCACCGCGTCGGACGAATTGTTGGCGCTCAACAAACCCCAAAGCAGTGCTAACGCCAGCAGCGAGACAATGAAACAAGCAATGACTGCGCCACGCGTGCGACCCGGTTTAGGCTGACGGCCAAACTTCACCGATCCCACCGGGCCAGGGTTATAGGCTTCACCGAACCATTCAAACAGACTGATAGGCATCATCCCCTCCTTATGAGAATAATCTCAACGGATTAACCGGATGAAACGGAAAAGTATCCGTTAAATCCCGTTGAATCCGTCAAGAAAATCTCCGGTTATTTTTGGACGACCGGCAAATAAATCACGTCACACGCCCGCAGCAGGCGCTCATGGATCGCGGCGGTGTAAATCGCTTCGGAGACGCGGAGGGGCGGCGGGTATAACGGCGTGTCGTCTACGGTGCGCGCGGTGATGATCCAGCGGTCGGCGAGCCAGCTATGCCCGGATTCGCGCAGGGGCAAGTTCAATGTCTGCGCCCACGTATAGGCCGGATAGCAGTGGAACGGTTCGAGGGTCATCGTCCCCTGCCGGGCGGAGAAGGCGGCTTGCGCCGCGGCGGCGTCTGCGAATCGCTCGATGCGCCCTTCCAGGGAATGACCCGCCGCCACGACACAATCGAAGGAATAGTGGTCGCCTCCCTCCACGATCACGGCATCGGCGCAACCTAATTCCTCGGCGGCCCGCTGCAAGACCAGGGATTCGATGAAGGGCACGCTCACGATAGCCGGCCCGGTCGCGTCGGCGCCCCAATACGCGCCCAGATCGGTGTGAACCTCGAAGCTGGCGAAGACGTTGATCTCCGTCGTCCCCCCGCCGATGGCTTTGAGAGTGAACGTCACCGCATCAGACTCGCCATACCCAAGCCCAAGAGAGTGATTCACGATCATTGGCGACGTGGCAGTCAGCACCGAATTAGGGCCGTTGCCTAGCCAGAGAGTGTACTGCGGCAAGCCGATGAGCGCGCAGCCCTCGTTGGCGAGCGTCGCCGTCGCCGCAAACGTGTCGCCCACGCGCGGTTTTAACGGATCGAGCGTCAACGTCATGCCGGTGGTGTGCGTGGTACAGGTCATGGGTGTGAGCGGCGCCGCCGCAACGGGGTGCACAGCCGTCCGCACCGGCGCGGCGTGGCTCAAAACGAGGCCCAAGGCCAGCAAGGCGGCTAAACAGATCGAGATCAACAGAGGCCAACGGAGCGTTTTCATTGTATGTCCTCCTAAAAATAAGTGGTGGGGATTAGGAATTGGGGATTGAGTGTTCCCTAATCCCCAATCCCTGATCCCTGTATCACTGCACCCAACCGAATGCGTATGAAACAAAAACCACCACGTCCGGCACGAAATGGATGAACCACGGCCAGACGAAGCCTTTGGTTTCGAGCATACTCTTGCCAATCAGCCACGCCAGGAAGCCGGGCAGCAACGCGCCGATGAATCCCGGCGGCGAGCCGTAAAGGTAGTGCCCCAGGCCAAAGAAGACGGATGAAATCAGTAAGGCGTGCGGCTTGCCGATGACTTCGTGAAGCGTGGACAGAAACGACGTGCGGAAGTAGATTTCCTCGTTGAAGGCGTTGATCGCGGCGAAGAGGACGGCGGCGGGCAGAAGCGGCAGAGCGCGCGCAAACGTCCCCGGCGCAAGCCGCAGCCCCAGGAAAAGCGGCACGCCGATGGCGAGCGCCGCGACGCCCGCGAAAATCCAGCCGAAGGTGCGCCACGATTCGCCCGCGCCGATGCCGAGCCAACGCACCGGCTCGATGGGGGCATCCAGTTGCCCCTTGATCAGAAAAAAAGCGCTGCGCTTTCGCCAAATGAGCCACAGCGCAGCGAGGACGACGAGCGCCAGCCCCACATCGAGAATGTAGACGCCCAGGTACCCCAGGAAAAACGACACTCGCGTCCCGGCGAAGCGACTTTGCCACCAGGATTGCGCGCCCACCCACTTCAAAGCGGCATCAGCTAGTTTAAAGACAAGAAAGATACCGGCGTAAGTCCGCAGCGGACGCAGCGGCTGCCAAAACCAGCACAGCGCCAACCCCACGGCCAGCACGCCGATCTTGCTCCAGGCCCATGCAGGGATCTCGGCAAAGAAGCTGTGCCAGACAATTTCGGGTAGATCGGAGGCTAAGAGCATCAACGCCCAGGCGAAAATCAATAGGATACGAGGGGAAGTATTGTCACCAGTTTTAGACATAGGCACAGCTCCTTACAGCGTCTCCCGCCCCTCAATCTTCGCCTCGTCCAGCGCCAATCCCAGGCCGGGCAAGTCCGGCAGGGCGACGGTGCCGCTGACCGGCTCGTAGAGCGGCTTGTGGAAGTATTGTTTACGCGCCTGGTGGCGGATGAGGTACTCGACGTAGGGGATGGTGGTGGGCGATTGCGCCCCGGCCAGGTGCAGCGCGGCCAGCAGCGAGTGCCCGTGCACCACCAGCGGCGCCTCGAAAGCCGAACACAGCGCGGCGATCTTGACCAACTCGGTGAGACCGCCCGTCCAGTCGGGGTCGGCCTGGATGAAGTCCACGGCGTCGCTGACCAACAGCTCTTTGACCTGCCAGCGCGTGTAGACGTGCTCCCCTGTGGCGAGCGGCACGTCCGGGGCAGCGGCCTTGAGCCGCCGGAAGCCGCCGACGCGCTCCGGCGGGATCGGCTCCTCCAGCCAGGTGATGGCGAGCAGCCGGAGCAACTGCATCATCTCCAGCGCGTAGCGCGTGTCCCAGCCCCAGAAGGCGTCGAACATCAGCGGGTAGTACGGGCCGAGCGCCTCGCGCAACGCAGAGGCGAGCGCGGCGTTGCGCGCTTTGCCCTCCTCGCCGTCGGCTGGGCCGTAGCGGAAAAACCACTTCTGCGCCGGGAAGCCCTGCTCCTTGAAGTCCAGCGCGACTTCGGCGGCGGCTTCCGGCTCCACGGAGTAGCCGAGCATACTCGCGCAGGCGGGCACCGAGGGGCGCGTCGGCCCGCCGAGCAGTCGGTAGACCGGTTGGCCCCACGCCTTGCCTTTGAGGTCCCACAGCGCGCAGTCCACCGCGCTCACGCCCGTCACGAACATGCCGGAGCGCCCGTGGCGGTACATCCGCAGCATTTGATCGTGCAGCAGTTCAATCGCCAGCGGATCGCGCCCGACCAGGAAGGGGCGCAGGAATTTGTGGATGATGAACGCCTGGGTGTCTTCGATAGGGCCGAAGAGGCCGGAAATGCCTTCGTCGCTTAAAATCTCGACATAAATCTCGCTGACCGTCTGCGGGCCGGTCTCACGCGCGTGCGCCCAACTCTGCGTGTTGAACTCCGGGTAGATATCCATCGCCTGCGCCTGCCGGTCGCCCGGCGGGAAATACGGGCCGCTGTACGTCCCGCGCACACGAAAGATGACAAGGTCGGTGATTTGCATCGCAACCTCCTGAGTGCTGAGGACTGAGTGCGATCATTCTTACCCAGTCCTCAGTCCTCAGTCCTGTTGAATGGGCAAGGTAAACACAAACCGGCTGCCCTCGCCTTCCCGGCTCTCGACCCAGAGCTGGCCGTCGTGGTGCGCGATGATCTCGCGGCAGATGGGCAGACCCAGGCCGGTGCCCCGACGGCGCGTGCCCGTGCGCCGGTCGCCGACCTGTCTGAACTTCTCAAAAACCTGCGGCAGTTCATCGAACGCGATCCCCACGCCGGTATCCTGCACACTGACGGCGAGAAGCGGTTCGACGGACGGCAATTCTAAAGGCAGATCAGACCAGCGTTCGTTCCAGGCCGGGATGTCATCGCCCGGCGCCAGCCGCCACAGATGAACGGTCACGCCGCCGGCGTCGGTGAATTTGATAGCGTTGGAGAGTAAATTTTCCACCACCTGCACCAGCCGGTCGTAGTCAGCAAAGAGCATGGGGATGTCGTCGGCGATCTCCACTTCCAGGGTCAGGCCCTTTTCATGGGCCATAGCTTGCGTAGCGGCGACAGCCTGGGCAATCACATCCACCAGGGCGACCTCGGCCATTTCCCAGTCAATGGCGCCGGTTTCCATTTTGGCAATGTCCAACACATCGGCAATCAGGTGCGTCAACCTTTGGCTTTCGGTGATGATGACGGCAAGGTTGTCCTGGATACGCTGCACCGCCTGCGCCCAGGGGACGTTGCCGGGCGCCAGTTCCTCGGCGGGGAAGCGGCTCAATTGTTTCTGGATGAGTTTGGCGAAGCCCATCACACCGGTGAGCGGTGTGCGCAGTTCATGCGAGACCATCGAGACGAAATCGGTCTTCATCCGATCCACTTCCAGTTCCTGGGTCACATCGCGCAGAACGATGACGACGCCGGTGGCGTCTGGCCCGACGCCGCCGAGCAGCCCCACCGACGCCCGTAGCACTCTCCCCGTCGGCAACACCACATCCGCCGTGGAGATGACCTCCGTGCCCGCTAAAGCGCGGGTCACAGCCGCCTGGAGCGCCGGGCTGGGGAAAATGTCCCAGGCATACGCGCCGATCAAAGTCTTGGCCGGGCGGTTGATGAAGTTAACCACCGGAGGGTTGACCATCAGAATATACTGTTCACGGTCGAGGACGGCCAACCCGTCGGCGATGCTTTGCAAGATGACGGTTAACTTATTGTGCTCTTCAGCCAAATCCTGCGTCCGCTGCTGGACGTGTTCCTCCAGGGTCTGATAGAGCAATGCCCGTTCCAGGGCCGCCTCGCTTTTCAGGGCAATGTCGGTCAACAAATCGGCGTCACGCGCCATAAAGGTGCGGAACTGGCGGTTGTAGAAGAGCAGCACGCCAAACGGCGCGCTGGAACGGCGCAGCGGCGTGGCGATCACATCCCGCAAGGGTGGCTGAGTGGGTGGAACGGAGAAGCGCGGGTCCACCTGCGGATTTTCACAATACAACGGCGTGTTATGGGCCAGCACCCATTCAACCAGCGAGTCATCGGCAGTGGTTGAGGCGACCTCCCCCGCAAGCGGCATGGGCAGCGGCCCTTGCTGGACAATCTGCCGACAGCCTTCTTTTTCTGACCGGCACAACCACAACTCGCCGCTTTCAGCGTGAAGCGCAACGCGCGTTTCAGCCAGGATCACGCACGCCAGTTCCTCGACGTTCAACTCACGGCTGAATTGCTCGCTAAGGTGGTTGAGCGTGCGGTAACGGTCCTTCTGCAAGGTGGCGCGCTCGGCCATGTCGCCGCCCAACACGGCCAGCACATTGAACGCCACCAGGGTTAGCGCCATTTCCACCACCTCCACCGCCTGCCAGCCCTTGCTCATCAACACAGTCGCAAAAATCGGGGTGAAGAGTGAGGTGACGAGGAGGGCCACAGCCAGGCCGTAGCGGCGACCAAAGTTAAGGGCCACATAGCTGATCGGAATGAGGTAGAGATAACGGAGCGTGGCAAAAAATGGCAGCTTGAGTGATTCGGTAGCATAGATCAGAACCGTGATCGCCACCAGACTGATGCCAATGCCGATCCATTGCCAGGAAGCACTGAGGGAACGTTCTACGGTTTTCACTAGCGTAACATCGCGGTTATATGAAAGACAAGTCCGGCAATGTAACCGGGCAGCAGACTGCGCGTCCAACGATAGAGCGCAGAGTTAATCACATTTAAGATAATGACGTAAAAAATCACCCCGACAATGGTGATGATGTCGCTGGTCCAACGCGCCTTGACCAGATAGAGCGCGACGCCAACCGCGGCTACCACCGCTGCCGCTGCCCAAAAATCCCAATGACGCTCGCTTTCGAGATAACGATAGAGCGTCGCCCGGTAAAACAACTCGGTCGCCAGGGTCATAAAGACCTGAAAGCTCGCTTCCCACACCAAGAACGGCAAGGGAAACACGCGCACCTGACTCGCGCCGGTGAAGGTCAGAGCGAACAGGTAATGACCGGCCAGTACGCCCCCCCCAAGCAATCCCACGCCGATGTCCCGCGGCCAATGGTTAAAGTGCAAGCCCAACGCGCGGGCTTCTTGCGGATAACTAAGCGCAAACTGAGCAATGATACCCAGATAAAACCAATGCCACAACCCCCAGAAGAGGATAGGCGCGTCCATCGCCTCCGGCGGCCAGGACGCTAAATCCCATTTGACGATACTGTTGATCAGGACGAACATGATGACTACAGCCAATCCATAGCCGCAAGCTACACTCCGCCGCGCCGGATGATAACGTAGGGCGTACCACACAAAAAGCCCGGTGGCAATCCCCCAACTGATACTGTCCGTAAGCAGCGCCTTGAACACTAGCCGGTCAACGTGATGCTGGACCCACCAGACACATCCCAACAGCACCAACGTCCACCCCAACAACACCCAACGGGTGCGCTCGCGGCGGCGGAGGCGGTATTGTTCCTGGCTGCGCCAATCAGAATGAACCCAAATGGAAGACATGGATGAATTACGAATAGCAAATGGCAAATAACGAATAGCAAATGGCAACTGGAATGGCCTTAATGAGATTGTACCTGCCTTTAGAATCGGGGCAAATCGAGAGGAAATAGCTCAGATTGCAAAACTTAGTATAATTCAATTATAGATTCGTCATGTCATAAGTTCAGATTTGTGAATATTACACGACGGTGGAAGCAGCTTTTAAGGCGACACGAAACCAACCACCATCACCCACTCAATCTCACGCATCGGGTTACTTCACAGGATTGATATGTCCGACATGATGTATGCCATCATTTTGGGGGGAATTCTGGCGCTGGCGACAGGGGCACTTGTGCTTTACCTGCGCCGGCGCAAACTTCATGCGCCGGATGACACCATCGTGCCCCCTACCGCCACCGCGCCGCCCGCCTCCCCCAAACTGGTGCTGCTCGAAGGCACGCTCGCCGGGCAAGAATTCAAAATTCCGACCACGTCCGAAGGGCTGACGCTAGGGCGCGACACCGGGAACGACGTAAAATTGACAGAAGACATCCTGGTATCCCGGCAGCACGCTCAAATTCTCCGCGAGACCGAGGATTGGGTACTGTACGACCGGGACAGCGTCAACGGTGTGTTCGTCAACAATCAGCGGGTGATGCGCCATGTGTTGCGCCACGGGGATGTTATCCAGATGGGGAACACCCGCTGCCGGTTCGACGCCGGCAGCCGGGTCGGCGCGCCGGCGCCCATTCCCTCCCCGCCAGCGCGACCGCGCTCCAACAGTATGCAATTGTCGGCCAATGCGCACTTTGGAGGCTACGTGTTGGACGGGGAAGTGGGCCGGGGTGGAATGTCGGTAGTCTACAAGGCGCACGATTCGCAGCAGCGCGTAGTCGCCATCAAAGTGCTGGACGTGGATGACGATTACGTCGTGCGCAAATTCATCCAGGAGGGCGAGATCGGCACAACCCTGCGCGACCATCCTAACATCTGCCGGGTCTACGACTCCGGGCGCGGGGCGGACAACCGCTTCTACCTGGTGATGGAGTTCATCGAGGGCGTCTCGCTGCGCCGCATGACCGGGCAACGGCTCACCGAGGCGCAGATCGTCGCCATCATCGGGCAGGTCTGCGACGCCCTCCACTACGCCCACCTGCGCAACATCGTTCACCGGGACATCAAACCCGAAAATGTTATGGTGGATATCCAGGGGCGCGTCAAAGTGACCGACTTTGGGATCGCCAAGCTCACCTCCTCCATCACGGTGACGACCGACCGCACCGTGGGAACGCCGGAGTACGTCTCCCCGGAACAAGCGCAGGGGCAACGGGTGCTGGCAGCCAGCGACATTTACTCGGTGGGGGTGGTGTTGTATGAGCTGTTGACTGGCCGTCCGCCTTTCCCCCTGCCGCAAAGCCCCAACGTGGAGCCGCGCGCCGCGACAATGTCCGTGTTGATCCAGCACATCCATAGCCAGCCCATTCCCCCCACCCAGGTCGTGCCGGGACTGCCGCCCTATTTGGAACAGATCGCGCTCACAGCGTTGCAGAAGGATCCGCGCAAACGCTTTGCCTCAGCGTGGGAGATGGCGTGTGCTCTGGGCTACCGGCGAACCGGCGCGCCCTCCCCGGCTCAGCAACGCATTGTAGCGCAGTTGGTCGTCATCCAGGGGAACCAGGTCGGCAAAACCATCCCCCTGGACGAAGAAAGCGCTGTATTAGGGCGCGCCGAGATCGCGCCAGAGGATGGTTACATCTCCACCAAACATCTGACCATCACGCTGAAAGGAGCGCAGTTGTGGCTATTGGACACCTCGCGGAACGGCACTTGGGTGAACGGCGAGCGTGTCTTCAGCGAATCGCCCCTGAAACAAGGGGACGTGATCAAGGTGGGGTCGCAAAGTCTGCGGTTTGAGGATGCGGCGGTTACACCGTCGGTCGCACACCCAACCTAGCGACCAGATGAGATCTTGTCCGTGGACACAACGGCGTCTTGAGACTTGGGACATAGGAGTTTGAATCATTGCCAGGGAGGATACTTTTATGAAAGAAGATAAGCGTACACTCATTGATGAGCCGGCCCCCCGGGCCGACTATGACAACAAAAAAACGGTGCCTGATGGCGGACGGAGTACGCCAGTGAGCGACTCGGCCTTCGGCGGCAGCGAGGGCAAAACGCTGGTGGATGGCAACCCCTTCCAACCCACCCACCCCCATTCCCACCCGACGCCGCCCGGCGGGACGCCCTACTACGGCTACCCCCCGCCCCCCCCGCCTACGCCCCCGCAGGGAGTGCCCCTCGCCACAGGCGGCGCGAAAACCGTGATCATGGATTCGCAAACCCCGCCGGAGGACATCCCCCTGGCCTGGCTGGGGGTGGTAGATGGGCCGGGAGGCAGACGCGGGCAGACCTTTCTTCTGGGACGTGACGCCGTGGTGGGCCGCGATCCAGGCGACATCATGCTGACCGACCGCGCAGCCTCCGGGAGGCACCTGCGCATCCGACTGGAAGCCAGCGAACAGCCCCCCCAACAGCAGGTTTTTGTCATCTACGACCAGGGCAGCACCAACGGCACCTATGTGGGGTCTTACACCACCTGCCAGGACGCCAAAACCAGCGGCGATCCCAAAGCCAGAGCCTACCGCCATGTGCTGCGGGATGGTGACTTTATCCTGATCGGGCAAACGATCCTGGTCTTCAAACAAGTGGACCTGTAAAAGCATTTCCTAGTATGAGAAGCGTGAAGCTGCTACCATAAAATCATCACGCTTCATCCATAAGGAGGGCGCCTGTGAAAAAAATCGGAATTTTATGTCTGTTGCTTTTGTTGATCGTCGGAAATAGCCTACAGTTCATACTGGCGCAGGCAGACCAATTTGACGTGACGCTGGACGAAATCAGCACACAGCGGTATGCCGACGAAGGAATCGTGGAGGCTTACGTCACCGTGCGCCACCCGCAGGAGGGCGGTGTGGCAGGGTTAACCGCAACGGACTTCACCCTCCAAGTCTCGGATGGCGCGCTCTTCACGCCAGACACGGTGGAGGTAGAAACGGCGCGCGTCTCGATGGCGATTGTCCTGGAATTGTACACCACGATGAAGGGCCAACCCCTGGAAGACGCCAAAAGCGCCATCAGCGCGCTGTGCCTGGACGCAGAGACGCCGCCCGAAGACCGCCAGGCTATCTTCGGCGTGCGTCGTGAGGTGGACCCCGATGCGGAAACGTTGGACGCTGGCTACGAAATGGACTTCACCGAAGATGGCGGCTACTGTCACAACTTCGTCACCGGGCCGTTGACAGTCACCACCACCGGCGGCGGCACTCCCCTCTACGATGTCATTATGAAAGCCATCCGCTACACCGTGAAAGTGAGCCGCGAGGGCGAGGGGGAACCGGTAGGGCGGCGCGGCGTCGTCGTCATCACCGACGGCGGCGACGTGGGCAGCCGCAACACCGCCGACGTCGTGATCGAAGCGGCGCGCCAGCTCCGCATCCCCGTGTACACCATCGGCTACACCGGCAAGAACCGTAACTATGACCAGTTCCTCAACGAGTTGGCGAACCGCACCGGCGGCGACTATCGCAACACCCCAGACTCCACCGCCTTTGAGCAGTTTTTAAGCGACGTGCGCAGCGACCTCAGCCAGCGCTACCGCCTCACCTTCAAGGCGGACGCCTTCAGCAGCAGCCGCCAGGTTTTGAAGGTGCGCGTGGATAAATCCGGACTGACCGGCGCGGACAGTCTCAATTTTGACGTACCGACCTCCGGCTCCTCCACGCCACCGACCTCCGCCGAACCGGCGGAAACGCCGCCCGTCACCCTCCCGCCCGATGCTACGCCAGACCTGGCCGACACCCCCGCCTCCGACACCTCCGCGCCGCCGGCAACGGCGACAGGGAATGATACGCAAGATTTCGTTACTCACGTGAAAGAAAACCCGGCACTATTTGCCATGATTGGCGGTGGAGCGCTGCTGCTGATCGTCCTGTTAGCCCTCATATTTCAACGGCGGAAAAAGCCGGCCGGGACGTCCGGCATGACGCCCTACACGCCGCCGCACGTGAGCGCCGCGCAAGGTACGCCGGTCTATACGCCCTTTAACGAGCCATTCCAGACGACGCCGGGTTTGGGCAACGCCGTCAGCTCAGAGCAGGCCGGCGGCACACAAGTGGGGCCGGCGTGGGGTGAGCCGACGGCGGCCGGCGACCTCTGGGGGCCGCCGCCCACGCTAACGCCGGAAACGCCCACCGCGCCCCCGCCCGCGAGCAGCAACAAGACAGAAATTCTCTACCGAGCGCCGCAGATGACCCACGAAGCGGTTCTCATCGAGCGTCGCACCGACACCCCCTATCCACTTAACCGCCCCACCGTCGCCATTGGACGCGCTGAAAGCAACGAGATTAAGCTGGACAGCGAGCGGCTGTCGCGCAAACATGCCCACATTGAGCTGCGCGACGAGACCTTCTACGTGCAAGATGACAGCAGCGGCAACGGCACTTTCGTCAACGACGTGCGCATCTACGGCCTCACCCCCCTGCGCGACGGCGATATTGTGCGCTTTGCCGACGTGGAATTCACTTTCAAGATGGTTAAGTAAAATTAACGTTCCAACGTTTCAACGTTCAAACGCTTAAAGGAGGGCCAACGTGACTCATGCATTTCCCCATGTCCTGCAAATCCGTATGGAAGGCGGCATTCCCGACGAACATCCGCTGTGGAAGGGGGAGTTAACCCTGGGGCGCGCGCGCGACAATGATGTGATCCTGGACGATCCGAAAGTGTCGCGCCACCACCTGAAACTGGTCATGACGCCGCAGACGCTCCTGGCAATGGATTTGGGGTCCCACAATGGCGTCCAGTTAAACGGGCAGCCGCTCTCGCCCCGCACTCCGACACCCTTCAAGCCGGGGGATGTGCTGATGGTTGGCGCCTTTGCGATCAGCCTGCGCCCCATCAGCGCGCAAACGCCCGCGCCGCCCGCGCTCGCCGAGCGACTGATTTTCAGTGGACAGCCGGGTCTGCTGCTACTGCTCCCGCAACAGTCTTCCCGGCATCCCCTGGATCAGCCCGCTCTGACCATCGGGCGCGCGCCCGACAACACGCTGGTCATCAACCAGGCGCGCATCTCGGCCCACCACGCGCGAATTGATCGGACCGCCGATGGGTACGCCGTGATTGACCTCAACAGCAGCAACGGCCTCTTCTTCAACGGGCAGCGCATCGCCAGCCGCCTGCTGGCCGATGGCGACGTTGTCTATTTAGGCGGACAGGAAATCGCCGTACAGTTCCGCGCGCGCCTGGGGTTCATGCCGGCCGCCGCCGCCCCGGCGCTGACCGTGCAGCCGGTCAAACCCCTCGACCTGCGCGGCAAGGCCCTGGTGAAATTGGGTCGCGCCAGCGATAACGACGTGGTGCTCGACCATCCCCAGATCAGCCGTTACCACGCCCAGTTAGAGCGCCTGGGGACACGCTACCGGCTCACCGACTTAAAAAGCGCCAATGGGGTGTACCTCAATGGAAAAAAGGTGGAAAAGGAAGCCTGGCCCGCGGAGGGAGACGAAATCCGCATTGGCCCATACCGGCTGACTTTTGCCGAGGACGGCATCCAACAATTGGCCGACGAAGGCGTCCGCCTGGACGTCTTCGGGCTGCAAAAGTGGGTGCGCCCTGACCTCAACCTACTGCAAGACCTCTACCTCAGCATCTACTCTCAGGAATTCGTGGCGTTGGTGGGGATGAGCGGCGCGGGTAAATCCACCTTTATGGACGCCGTCAACGGCTTCCGCCCCGGCACGCACGGCACCGTGCTGGTGAACGGCGACAATCTTTACGAAAATTTCGATATGTACCGCAACGACATGGGGTACGTGCCGCAAAAAGACATCGTCCATAAAGAGTTGACCGTCCACGACGCGCTGGACTACGCAGCCCGGTTGCGAATGCCGGCCGACACGTCGCCGGCGGAGCGCGAACGCCGCGTGCAGGAGGTCATGCAAGACTTGGGGCTGGATGAGCGCCAGGACGTGCAGATCAGCAAAATCTCCGGGGGACAGCTCAAACGGGTGTCCATCGGCGTGGAATTGATCACGCAGCCGCGCCTCTTTTTCCTGGATGAGCCGACCAGCGGTCTCGATCCCGGCACGGAATACACGATGATGCGCCTGCTGCGCCAACTGGCCGACCAGGGCCGCACGATCATGTTGATCACGCACGCCACCAAAAACGTGATGCTCTGCGACAAAGTCATTATCCTGGTGCGCGGCGGGCATCTGGCCTATTACGGCTCCCCCGAAGAAGCGCTGACCTATTTCGACCGCTACCGCACGGACGAAGAACGCCGTGTGAAGAATATGGAATTCGATGACATCTACAACATCCTGGAGGACAAAGGGCGTGGACGGCCGGAAGAGTGGGCGGAGCGTTACAAAGCCTCTGAGCCATACCGCAAGTATGTGGTGGAGCGATTGCAAACCGCGCAGCAGCCGACGACACAGTCCGCCGCCGCAGCGCATCCGACGCTGACCGCGACGCCCGGCGCCAGCGTCAAGCGGGTGTCCGCGCTGCGTCAACTACGAATTCTGGCATCCCGCAATCTCAAGATCATCACGCAGGACAAACGCGGGCTGCTGATGATGGCGATCATGCCGGCCATCCTGGGCGCGATGGATCTGATCTGGGGTCTCAAACTGTTCGACCCGGTGAATGGCAACCCCACGCGCGCGGTGATGATGCTCTTTGTGACAGCCGTGATCACGATGATGGCCGGGGCGTTGAGCAGCATCTACGAAATCGTCAAAGAAGCCGACATCTACAAACGCGAGCGCGCCATCAACCTCAAAATCTGGCCCTACGCGCTCTCCAAAGTCTGGGTGGGCATCCTGTTGGCCCTTTACCAGACGACAGTGTTGATGCTTTTCAAAGTGCTCTTCGTCGTGCGCCCCGGCAGCCTGCCGGCCGGGGACGCCGCCTACCTGCCGTTCTACATCACTATCTTTCTGGGCACTCTGGCCGGCTACATGACCGGCCTGGCGATTTCCGCCAGTGTGCCCAAAGCCGAGCAGGCGATGCTGGTGCTCATCATCATCGTGATCGCCGAGATCGTCTTTTCCGGCGCCCTGCTTCCCCTGCCCGACACGCCCGGCCACCAGATCATCAGCCCCCTCCTCAGCAACCGCTGGACAGTGGAGTCGTTCATCAATCTGACTGGCATTGGCGACCTGCTGGTGGAAGATGTCTGCTGGGGCGACCGCGAGAAAGAGGGCGCAGAAGGCTGGAACGTGCGGCTCGACGCGAGCGACGAGCAGAAACGCGCGCAAGGCTGCACCTGCATGGGGTCGCGTATTTTCGAGACCTGCGCTGCCTTCCCCGGCATCCGCAACCCGGACTTCTATACGACGGACGCGCAGAGCGCGCTGGCGGAAGCCGAACCCGCGCGCCCGGAACGCCCCACCCCCTACCCGCAGCCGACGGCGCTCCCCTCGCCCACCCCCAAGCCCACCGCCACCCCCGAATCCGGCATCCAGCCACAAAGTTACCCGGAATGTATGGCGACGTTAGAGGACAGCCAGGAAACGGCCAAGACGCGCTGCAAGGAGCAAATTGACGCTATCCAGGAGCAACAGGAAGACTACGCCGATCAACGACAGACGCAACTGGACGAGTACACAGCGCAGCGCAACACCCAAGGCGATGAGTACGAGGAGATGATGACCGGCGCGGATGGCGCCGGCGGTTGGGCGCAGGCCAAACAGGAGTGGACACAGAATCGTCAGAAAGCCATCAGCAGCGCCGAGGGCCTGCTTAAAAACATTTTCGAGAGCTACGGCTACGCCTTCCAGGGGAATGTTTACACGCGCTGGGCCTGGATCGGCGGCCTCAACGTTGCGCTGTTCGGACTGCTCATGGCCTTCCAGAAGCGGAAGGATGCGGTGCATTAAGAGACAGGAAATAGGAGTTAGGAGTTAGGGGGTAGAACGGATCGGCGGATCGGCGAACGGTTTCTGTCCCCTATTCCCTACTCCCTACTTCCGAAGGAGCAGGATGGAAAAACCCCTGACCATCGGGCCATACCAACTGCATCAAGAGTTGGGGCGCGGCAAACATACGATTGTCTACCGGGCTACCCAGGTGACTCTGGGACGCACGGTAGCCATCAAAGTGTTGCGCCAGCGCAGTCCTGACGCGCTCAAGAAATTCCAGGCGGAAGTGCGTCTCTCGGCCCAACTCAACCACCCTGGCGTGCGCCGCATCCACGACGCCGGGCAAACGCCCGATGGCTACCCCTACGTGGTGATGGAATACGTCGAACATTCCCTGCGGGATGTGTTGCGGGAACGGCAGGCGCAGCGTCAACCCTTCACCCGCGAGGAAGTCGTCCGTCTGTTGCAACCCATTACAGCGGCGCTCGATAACATCCACGCCCAGGGCCTGGTGCATTTGGACATCAAGCCGGAAAATATTCTGGTGTTTGCGGATGGACACGCGGTGCTGGCAGACTTTGGCAGCGTGCGGCGGCGGGATGAGACGACCGGCGAGGGGACGCCGCCCTACACCTCTCCCGAACAGGCCGCCGGCGACCGCCCCGTTGGCCCGTGGAGCGATGTGTATTCGTTGGGCGTGTTGCTGTACGAGATGTTGACCGGCAGCGTGCCATTCCAGGGCGAAAGCGATATCATCCTGCTGCGCCAACACCTCCAGGACGCGCCGGCGCCCCTGCGCGAACGCAATCCCCACCTGGATCGCGCCCTGGAGCGCGTGGTGCTGTCGGCCCTCAACAAAGCCCCCCACCTGCGACCGGCAGGCGCCGGCGTGTTGCTGCATGAAGTGCAAGAGCGTCATTCTACCCCGTTGGAAATTGCAGTGGCAACAGTGCAAGAGCGCCCGCACCTGGCCCTGATCGCGGCAGGGGCGCTTGTGTTAATGATCCTGTTGGCCCTGTTCATAGGAGGCGTGCTCCGCCTGCCATCGTTCACCGCCGCTACCGCCAGCCCCACGTCACAGGCTCCCCCTACACCTCAGGCGGCCAAACCCTCTGCCACGCCGGCGCCCCCCCTGGAAGCCACCGCCATCCCCACCCTCACCCCGACGCGCGCCCTCAACCCTACCTCCACCCCCGCGCCGAAACCGCCCACCGCCACGCCGGTGAGCGGCACCCCAACGCCGGCATGCGTCCCAGAGCCGCCCACCCTACGCGCCCCTGTAGGCAGCGTGGTCGTCACCATCACCAAAATTGAATTCAGATGGGAAGGGACTTTGTGCCCGCATCAAACGTATGCGGTGCGGCTGCGCAACACCAGCAACACCGACCCCAAGTGCGCCGCCAAGAGCCTGGTCAGCCCGCCCCTCACGGATTCACCCTGGGTGAAAGAATTGAGCGGCAGTTGCTATGGGGACTGGCAATGGGAAGTCGTGGTAAAGCAGGGTGAAGAAATCATCACCCAGAGCGAAACTGGCTACTTTAATTTCCATTTATAAATGGATAAAACGTATCAGTGAGATGAGGTAGGCGTATGTCACAATCACGTCAAATGAAAACGTACATGCCGCTGCATATCCTGGCCGTACCCCAGACGGATGTGGGCCGCGAGCGGGACCACAATGAGGACGCGATAGGAATTGCCATCCCCGGAGGGCCGGTACACTTGTACACCAACGAAGGGATGATCGAGCTACCTTCCGTGGGCGATGCCTCAGCGCTGCACGCCAAGGGCGCCTTATTCCTCGTCTCCGATGGGATGGGGGGGCATCAGGCCGGGGAAGTTGCCAGCGAATTGGCCGCCCGTACCATCATTCACGAATACTACGCCGACCCCAATGATAACGTAGCCGAGAGCCTACATCGCGCGGTGAACAAGGCCAACGCCGCCGTTTACACCTGGGCGCAAGCCAGCGCGCAGCGCAAAGGGATGGGAACCACCGTCGCCGTCGCCGTGCTGCGCGGCGCGGAGTCGCACATTGCCTGGGTGGGCGACAGCCGCGTCTACCTGATGCGAAACGGCGTCCTCCAACAATCTACCGATGACCACTCCTTTGTGTGGGAGCAGGTCAAGGCCGGGATTTTGACCAAAGAGGCGGCGCGCAATCACCCGCAGAAAAACGTGGTCACGCGCGCGCTCGGCCACAAGCCGGAGGTAGAAGTGGACAGCCGCGCCGCCCAGCTTCAACCGGATGACATGTTGCTGATCTGTTCCGACGGCTTGAGCGGCCCCGTGGATGACCCACACTTGGAAGCCATCTTGAAGGAATATCCCCCCACAGAAGCCGTCCCGCACTTGATCCAGGCGGCCAACGCCGCCGGCGGCCCCGACAACATCTCGGCAATTGTGCTCGCAGCCCACACCTACATCGGCGCAGGGCCGATGGTCGAAGCGCGGCGGCCGGCCGCGCTACACGCCGCCCCGCCGGCCACCCCGCCGCCCACGGCGCCCCCCGCCGCGTCCCCCACCGGCGGACTCAGTCCATGGTTAAAAGGCGGGATGGTGGCCCTCGCCCTGCTTGTCATTGTAGGGCTGTTCTTCGTCGCCTGGCGGCTCCTCTCTGCGCCTCCGAACGGCGGGGAGGGGACGGCCACGGCCACCCTCGCGCCGGTCACATCCGACCCCACCACTACGGCGGCCGCCAGCAGCGGAACCCCAGCCACCCCGGCAACTGCGGCCTCCCCAGAGCCGACCTCGACTGTATCGCCGCTGAAGCCCACCTCGACCGTGCAGCCGCCCACCCCCACGCCGGAGCCAACCCCCACGCCCGCAGCCACGCCAACGCCACAATGCGAGCGCCGCGCGCCGGAGTTGGTTAGTCCGGCGCAGGATGCTACGCACTACTCTGGCGAGACGGTGCGCTACGAGTGGCGGGGAGGAAACCTGTGCCCCGGCGACCAGTGGCGGGTGAGTTTCTCTGGAAACGGGCGACAGGAACAGGTGTTGACCGGCGCCAGCAGCGTGGAGTGGGCGTTGAACGTAGATCCGGGAGCTTATTCCTGGATGGTAGAGCTGGTAGATGAGACCGGCGCGGTGGTTCAAGGGATGAGCAGCAGCCTCCACACACTTCATTTCAAGACAACAACGGAAGTCAAGCCCGCCTGCGATTCCAACATGGATGGGGATGGGGATGGGGTCAATGATTGCATTGACCAATGCCCTGACGAATCTGCTCCCGGCACACCAGATGGCTGTCGCGCCCCGGCAACGCCTTAATGCGGCAAAAGCGCCGCCATTCCCAATCCCTCATCCCCAATCCCCAATCACTACATTCAAGGGAATTCATCATCAGTGCCTGGTGTTCACCAGCCGTTGGATGAAAATAAAACGACAGAACGCGGCTTTGACTATACGACTACGCGACTAAAGACTATCAGACTATTTTCAAGGGAATTCATCATTAACCGGCGGTTCACCAGCGGTTGGATAAAAATTTTCACCACAAAGGACACGAAGGGTTTTCTCTGTGAACTCTGTGATCTCTGTGGCTATTTTCAGAGGAGAATTGTCATGAAATTGCGAGATGTTGTAAAACATGCCATTCTGATTTTAGGCATCACGCTGGTGTTCGGCGCGCTCTGCGCGACATGCTTACACGAAAGCGCGCGGGCGGCGGCGCACCGCCAGACGTGGCCCTTCGTCATTGAAAAAGCGGCGGACGTGACCGCGCCGGCGCCCGGTCAGCAGGTGACGTTCGTTATCACCGTGAGCAACCCGCCCGGCACACCCTATATGGACATTCCGGTTCTCATCACAGAAACTCTGCCACAGCATGTCGAATTTTTGAACGCCAGCGGAATATATACACATGCAGAGAATACGGTATCCTGGGCCGAGGTTCTGAAATTTGGCGTGGACCCGGCGGTGGTCACATTTAGCGTCCAAGTGGCGCCCACCGCGACAGCCTATTTCCCCATAGTCAACCAGAAGTACGCTGCGCTGATCCACGGGCAGGTTATCCACGGCGAACCGGTCACGTTGACCGTCACGCCGCGTCATACCTGGGTCTACCTGCCGCTGGTGATCCGCCAATACCCCGTGATGCCGGTCTTGACCGCTTTCAACATCATCCCCAGGCGGGGCAACGCGGCGCAACAGTTTACGTACAGCGCCGGCGTGACCCTGACGTTGGCCGCGACCATAAGCGGGGACACACTGCATCAAGCCTGCTTCGGCGCAACGGCGCAATCCCTTACCGACTGCTACCCCTTTGCGGAGACGCTGGCCTACACGCTTCCGTCCGGCAGCGGCTACCAGACCCTCTACGCGCGGGTCAAGGGAACCCAAGGCGGCGTATCGGCTCCCGCGATAGCGACCATCACCTTGCTGGAAAACGGAGACTTCAACGATGAATTGGCGCATTGGGAGGTGACGCAGACCAACCTCCCTGCCGCCGCGAGAGAGGGCCGCGCCCTCTTGGGCGACGCAGCGTTGAGCTGCCATCCCATTCCAATTGGCGAGGCCGCTGTGGCGCAGACCGTGGATTTACGGGCAGTTCCGCCGGACAGGGCCATCACGCTGTACTTTGATTACGAAATAGTGACGGAAGACAAATTCACCCACAGCGACTACGACCGCTTTATGGTGTTGATTGCCGGCGAGGAAAAACACCGCGACGGCTACCAGGGCAACGAGACGATTGGCTGTGGGAGATGGCACACCCTCCAACAAACTAATTTTGCGCTGGATTTGACGCCCTATCGCGGGCAAAGCGTCTCCCTGTTCCTGGGCAACACCACCCGCTTCGACGAGTGGTACAACACGTATACCTACGTGGACAATGTACACATTGTCGTCACGCCATAAATGATAAAACGTGAAACGTGAAACGTGATGACTTCACTGTAAGAGCATCACGTTTCACACTTATAGCCCAACGCTTCACAACTGAGGATACCGTTATATGGAAGAAATCAGCTTGGTGAACACACGTTTAGGGAAATATTTGGTTCAGGCCGAGTTGGGCCGTGGCGGCATGGCGATTGTTTACCGCGCTTATGACCCCACCCTGGAGCGCGCCGTCGCCATCAAAGTCCTGGCCCCACACCTGGTCTGGCAGAAAGAGGCGGTGGAACGCTTTGTGCGCGAGGCGCGCGCCGCCGCCCAACTCAAACACCCCAACATCGTCACCATCTACGATGTGGGCCAGGAAAGTGGCTGGTATTACTTTGTCATGGAATTTCTGGAAGGCCATGAATTGACCGATTACATTCGGGGACAAGGAAACTTCACTACGGCCGATGTCGCCGCCCTCCTGCGTCCGGTCGCGGCAGCCCTGGATTATGCCCACCGTCAGGGTGTGGTGCATCGGGACATCAAGCCGGCCAACATCATGGTAGACCAGCACGGCACCCCCAAGTTGACCGACTTCGGCATCGCGCGAATGGCAGAAGGCACGCGGGTCACGTCCACCGGCACGATCATGGGCACGCCGGAATACATGTCGCCGGAACAGGCGCAGGGCTTCAAGGTGGACGCCCGCACGGATCAGTTCAGCCTGGCGATTGTCGCCTACGAAATCCTGACCGGCCAAGCCCCATTCATGGCCGACAGCACGATGGCGATCCTGTACAAAATCACCCACGAACCCCTACCGCCGCTGGCGCAACTCCGCCCGGATCTGCCCAAAGGCGTGGGGACCGTCCTGGAGCAAGCCCTGGCCAAAAATCCAGATGATCGCTTCCCCACGGTGAGCGCCTTTGTGGATGCGTTGGAGCAAGCCCTCGCCGGCAAAGCGATGAAAGGCTTCAAACCTGCCACAAGGCCGATCTCCGGGCCGGCCTCGCGCCCGGTGACGCCGGTTCTAGGTGTACCGGCAGTGGCGGCGCCCGCCCCCGCACCTCGACGAATTTCCACATGGGTTTGGGTTGTCATAGCGGTGCTCATCTTAGGTCTGGGTGGATATGCCATTGTCAGTGGACTGATGCCTCTGCCTTTCCTTGCGTCCCCTACTACTACAGCCACCTTGCCTCCCCCTACGCCCACACCACCGCCCACCCACACGCCGGACGCAACCGCCACCAGCGCCATGGGGACGATCATTGCCGCAGCGCAGACCGTCGGCGCGCCCACCGCCACCCCCA
>JAKQHY010000094.1 GCA_029555965.1 Chloroflexota bacterium
TGTTGGGATTGGGAATTCATAGGCGTCCACAATCAGCTCCCCTGATTCCCAGCGTGTCGTTGGGTTATAGCCAAGCGCCGGCTCCTGGTCCAGTTGGCCCACGCGTTCCTCACTCTCTAGCGGCAAGAGATGGATAAATAGCTTCAAGTTTTTGGCGGGGGTGGTGCGGACAAACCAATAAAGCCGCACCTGCAAGGAATCACCGCGCGGCAATACCGTCTGGTCGAAATCATAGGCGAGTAACTGAAGCGTATCATCAAGGTTTGCCATATACGGCGTCGGGTGACGTGTCCCTTGGGCGCGCACTTGGGTTGTATAGAGGTAGGCAGGTGCGCCCATGAGCAAGATAAGGAGCAAGAACATTAGACGGCGGCGACCTGTCAGGCCAAAGAGCACCCCGCCGAGGAGAACGGTCAACGAAATCCATGACACCAGATCGCTGACGCGCCGGACAGGGGTCTGTTGGAAGGCAATGCGCACATGGTGCATCCCCGCCGGGATTTGCGCGGTGACCAGCCCCAAGCTGCCACTGGCGATAGTCGGCACAGGGGCGCCGTCGACTTCCACTGTCCAACCCGGGAAAAAGACTTTGTGATAACGCAGGTCAAACGGGGCAGTTGCGGCCACATCCACCTCGATGATCGTGGCTGTTTCACGCACCAATTGCACGATGGGCATTTCTGGTGACGGCGCAAAGATCGGCTCATCCGCTGCACGCGGCAACGAAATCGTCATCCCCACCTGTTGCATCCAAATCGGTGTATAGTCGGTCGATAGGGCAAAGTTATACCGACCTCTTTCAAAGAGATCGGCTCTGCCAATCTGTTCTTCGCGTATCATTTTCCAGAGGGTCAGGGCATGGACATGTAAGTTGTATGTCGCAAAGAAAAGGGTCAGGAGTAAGAGGATAATGCCCAACGCCCAAGAGAGCCGTCGCGACAGCAGACGCACTTGCGCAGAGGCAAAGAGCAAGCCCACCGCCAAGCTCAGGCAAAACGTGCCTAAGCCATAAAGACGCCAGGGAAACTGAATGAAGCGCACCATGGGCAGCCGCGTCCAGAAAAGCTGCATGACCTCCAATTGTAAGAGGAGCACAGCCAGCCAGCCGATCGCCAATACAACCAGATTAAAGCCCCATTGGCGATCATACAACCGCCCTCCGCCCAACACCGCCAACCCTAGCAAGGCAAACCATAGGCTAAAATGGAAACGCTCCTCACCCCCATAGTGTACGACCAGTGAATTTTGTAGTAGATCGCCAGGAGTCAGTAACCAGGTTGTCACATTGGCTTGCCCGGTCAGCATGACCGATTCAGCGCGACTATATCCTAACTCAAAGATAGCAGGTATCCAGTAAAAAGCGCTTAGCCCTAAGCCTAGCCCAACCGCCAGTGCAATTCTCCCTAATGGCCGCCACCGCTGCGCATAAAGCCCCAACAGCGCGACATACAAGACAACCGTGGGTATGGCAAAGAGCGCTGTAATGTTGTGCGCCAACATCATCAAGGCCACCATGAGCGCCGCCATCCCTACCGCAACAAAGCCAGTGTGATAAAGTAGACGGTGCATCAACCAAAATAACCAGGGAAACAAAGCCAGGGCCAGGCTTTCCGCGGCCGCGCCGCGTTCGTAGACAACCAACAAGAGGTAGGGCGCACAAAGATAGAGGATCGCGCCACAAAGCGCTGCCCAAGAACGACCGGTGAGCCAACCCAGATAGCCGTAGACGCCGACGCCGCCGGCAACGAGGTTGAGCGACAACACCAGTTTTGTCGCATTCAGATACCCCAAGCCTATTGGATGAAAGAGGAGGA
>JAKQHY010000108.1 GCA_029555965.1 Chloroflexota bacterium
CATTCGGCAGGCAAACTTGCTCAAAATTTGACGAGGCCGGCTTTTCAGAGACACAGGAGATGTTCCCCCAAAGGTCATGCGTAATCGTTCTTGTAGACATTTTTTTCCTTATTCCTTTCTTGTTATGGATGGTTTGTGCAACCGGTTGCAATCCTCGATAAAAAAAACTAGGCGGATTCCCGGACGATCAAGTGGGCCGGAATGGTCACGTTGGTCACCACGCCGGTTTCAACATATTGAATCAAGTTCTGCGCCAGCAATTTCCCTACCAGGGGCAGATTTTGGCTGATGGTGGTCAGGGGCGGGCTGTTGACCCTGGCGATGGATAGGTCGTCGTACCCAACCACGGCCACGTCTTGGGGCACGCGCCGGCCTCGCGCGTGCAGCACATTCATCGCTCCGGCGGCCATCAGATCGCTGTTTGCAAATACGGCATCCAGATCAGGGCTGGCTTCTAACAACTGCTGCATTCGTTCCATCCCAGAGTCGCTCGTCCAGTCGCCATACCGTACCAGGGTCGGTGCAACTTCCTGTCCGGCTTCCTTCAGCGCGGCAACATACCCCGCATACCGCTGCTCTGTTTCTCCCTCATCCGCCGGGCCACCCATAAAGGCGATACGGCGCCGCCCCTTTTGTAAGAGATGTTCCGTAGCTAACCTTCCTCCGTTGAAATTATCGCTGTTCACGGAGCAATAACTGTAGTTAGGCAAGGGCGTGCCCCACACAATGAAAGGCGCTTTCATCTTCACCAACGTGCCGATATGAAACTTTTTCCGGGTGGAGGTCAGCAAGATAAACCCGTCCACCCGCCCGGTGTCCAGATATTCATGCGGCCAGGCGGGGTCATGCGGGTTGATATTGGCTACTAGCAGATCGTAATGTAGGGTTGACAAGGTGCTGGAGATTGCGCCGAGAAGCTCCAGCAGGAAGAGATCGTTGAGCGAGAACCCCCCACAGTTTTTTTGAGCGTGAACCGCGAAGGCAATGGTGCGACTCTGCTGTAGGCTGAGTCGGCTGGCCGAGACGTTGATCTGAAAATTGTGTTCCTTGGCTACGGCGCGGATCCGTTCTTTTGTCTCTTCACTGATTAACGGGCTGTCGTTTAGCGCGCGCGACACCGTAGACTTTGACACCCCCGTTAGGCGAGCGATGTCTGCGATAGTTTTGACGGTTTTCAGGCCCATCTATTCCTCTCTGTGAATACCTTTCGCAACCGGTTGCATTATGATTATAAGTGATGGACGACTGTTTGTCAAGAGGGAATTTGCGCAAAAGTAGCAGGGATGTATGTTTTGGGAGTGTTAAACGCCTGTGTTGGTGGAAATTGTGGCGCGGCTGGGGTACAGGTGAGGGCGCAGCAAGGGGGGGACGCCTCCCCACAAGTCATCGGGACAACGTCACTCTTCGCCGCCGACGATGGTGAAGGTGCGCCCGGTGTTGGCCGGCTGCGACCAGGCGTTGTTTGGCGCCTGCGGGTACGTTACGGGAGCGCCATATCCCGGCAAGGCCGGCGGGGCAACGACAATGATCTGTGGCGTGCCGGTCGGAGGCGTCGCCGCCGGTGTGGCGGCCCGCGTCCATTCCCGGCGCAGCAGCAGAAACCCGAAGCCCAACGTTGGCGTCATCACGGCAATCCCGCATCCCAGTCCCAGCAGCAGCGCCACCGTATCGTCGCTCAACCGTTGCGCCACGACCACCGCCAGCATGATCACGAAAACAACACCCAACAAGGTCGCCCAGCGCCCTAAGCGTTTACCCAATGTGTCCGGTCCTGTCATTGCAGCCTCCTTTTGAGAGCAGAAAGGCCCCTTGTTCAGCGGCGGGCTAACTCATGCGCGACGCTCAGTCGTTGCCGGAGCGCCTTGTCGCCGATGTAGGCGACCTGAAAACGCAACATCTCCGCGCCGCCGCCGAGGGCCAGAAAGTCGCCCCGCCCGTGCAACAGATGGGCGTTGGTGCCCGCACGCCCGCTGGCTACCCGCGCATCGTCAGCCGAAACCACGCGCCCCACCAACCGCAGGGGGAAATTCGCCCGCATCAATCCGCCGAGCACGGCTGCCGAAGGCCGCTGTGTCGCGGCGACGATGTGAATGCCGGCCTCGCGCCCACGCTGCAACAGCCGCGTCAATAACTCGGAGACGGCTGCGCCCCCCAGTATCACCAGATCGGCCAACTCGTCAATCAGGACGATGACACGCGGCACCGCCTCCGGCGATTCGCCGCGCCGATCCCGCGCCTCCATCACCCGCACCAGAGAGTGCAGCGCCTCAACCGCCTCGTCCGTGTCCACGACCGGTGGGCGGGTCAGGTGGGGCATGTCCGCCAACGTCTGAAAAGCGCGCCCCTTGGGGTCCAGGCATAGCAGTCGCGTCATCTGCGGCGCATGTCCCAGAACGACCGAGGCGGCCAGTGTCCGTAGCAGCGCCGACTTCCCCGATCCTGTCGTTCCTGCTACCAGGATGTGCGCCACCTCCGGCGAGGCCAGCCGCACCAATAATGGGGCGCCCTCATCCGTCAGCCCGAGTAACACCGCAGACGCCGGTAAGGGCAGCACTTCTGGCAGCAGTGTGAGGAAGTCCACCGCGCGGGGCGTCGGGTTGGCAAATTCCAGGATGACGCCCTCTGCGCCGCGTCGCACTTGCAGATCAGGCGTCTTGAGCGCCAGCGCCAGGTCATCGGCCAGGTGCTTGATGGCGGTAAAGCGGATGTGTGGCGCAGGGTTCAAAAAGAAGCGGATCAGACGCGGGCCAACCGTCCCACCTGTGATGTGGCCGGGGGCGCGGTGGGCCGCCAGGACAGCTTCCACGCAGTCGGCTTGTGCCTCAAGGTAGTTACGCATAGGTTGGGACATGGTTTTGCTCCAGTTCTGAGGAAATTAGAACTTATGTTCTAATTTTAACAACAATGCCGGAATTGTCAAACGGAACCTGTTTTCTACCTGCGTTTGGGGAGCGTGAAAAGCGTACGCGACCATAACAAAAAGCGTAGGCAGTGATTTCACTGCCTACGCTTTTGTTATCGCTATGGCTGCTTGCGCAGGGAAAGTCAGAATACTACTTTGCTTGTTCTTTTCCTTTTGGCAAAAATCGTGTCACTTTCGTCCCGCACTCAGGGCAGATACCCTGAGCCATTTGCCGGCCGTTCGTGGTCTCTTTAACGGCCCCGTCCTTGACTTGCTGTTTCTTGTGACACTTGACGCAGTAACCTTCGAATTCCATTGTGAACCTCCTTAAGTATTTGATAAGTTTAATGGGTGCTTCTATGTTACAATAACAGTATAGTGGCAATAGGGAAATGTGCAAGAGAGGGAAACCTTCGGGGATGTTACGCGAAAGGGACAATTCGGTTTCTGTGACAACACGAATGAATACGAAAATCTGGTAATCGCAAACCCTGGTGCTGTTGATAGCAGGTCTCCTGGCAATTTTTGGGGGCCGCACCTTGCTGGCCGCGCAAGGCGCGGCGCCGCACCTCTTTAGAATTGTATGACTGCGCACTTTGACGCCCTTCTGGTGCAGGCGCCGCTGGCGGCCTTGGGGCTGGGGTTGGGCATGGCGATCCTCTGGGGACTGCCGCCGTTCTTTCTGGCGCGGCATCGCGGCATCGAGGCGGCCATCGCCTTTCATTGGATTCAGGACGTGGCCCGCTTCCTGGCCGGATTTTGACTTTTGTGAAGGGTCACAAACGTGTCATGCGCTCGATTTCCACAAAGTTGGCATCATTGATGGTATACTTAGGGTTATGAATACAATGACAACGCCCATGACAGATGGGCCACAAAATACTTTAGTTGATGTGACGATAGAACAGTTATCCGCGGCCCAACGCGCGGCGGCAGCGCGCGCCGGATGGACGCAGCTCATGCCGGTGCAGGCACGCGCTATCCCCTACCTATTGGCCGGGCGCGGCATGTTGATCCAGGCGCGCACCGGCAGCGGCAAAACGGGCGCATATTTGCTGCCTATGTTGGAACGTCTCGATCCGACGCGCTCGCAGTGCCAGGCGCTCATTCTCACGCCCACGCGGGAACTGGCTCACCAGGTGACGCGCGACGCGGAGTTGCTGTGTGAGCCGGCGGGATTGCGCACGGTAGCCGTGTACGGCGGTGTTGGCTATGGTCAGCAGAGCGAAGCGTTGCGCGGCGGCGCGCATATCGTTGTGGGCACCCCAGGGCGTATTCTCGATCATTTGCTCAAGCGCACTTTTACGCTGGAGCATTTGGAGATGCTCATTTTTGACGAGGCAGATCGGATGTTATCCATGGGGTTTTACCCAGATATGCGCGAGGTGCAGCGTTATTTGCCGAAACGCGCGGTGAACACGTGTATGTTTTCGGCTACTTTTCCCGCGTCGGTACTGCGCACGGCGCGTCAGTTTATCCCCGAACCGGAGTTTTTGAGCCTGAGCAGCGATCACGTACACGTCACCGAGACCGAGCACGTTTATTATGCCCTGCCGGATATGGAGAAAGATCGCGGGTTGGTGCGGTTGATTGAGATTGAGAATCCGGCTTCGGCCATCATCTTCTGCAACACCAAAATGCGGGTTCATTACGTGACCGTGGTGTTGCAGCGCTTCGGGTATGATGCGGATGAATTAAGTTCTGATCTGGCCCAGAAGGACCGCGAGCGGGTGTTGCAGCGGGTGCGAGAGGGGAAATTGCGCTTTCTGGTGGCGACCGATGTGGCCGCGCGGGGGCTGGACATTCCCGAACTCTCTCACGTTATTCAGTACGAATTGCCCGAAGATATTGAGAGCTATATTCATCGCGCCGGGCGCACCGGGCGGGCCGGCGCGGCGGGGGTCGCTATTGCGTTGGTAGGACTGACCGAGCAGTTAATGTTGACGCGCATCCGACAGCACTATAACATTGCTATGGAAGAACGTGAAATGCCGACCGATGTGGATGTGGCGACCGTGGTGGCGGAGCGGGTGACCGCTCTTTTGGAAGCGCGCCTGCGTTCCCGCGATAAATTGAAGGCTGAACGTAGCCGGCGCTTTCTACCGCTGGCGCGCAGTCTGTCCGAAGATGAGGAAGCCTTGGATATTGTTGCCATGCTGTTGGACGATTACTACCAACAGATGCTTCATACTCCCCTCCCACAACCTTCCGATGTCGCCGAAGCGATGGGAACGTCAGCCGCCAATTCGGGGACAAAATCCCGCCGTCGCCGTTCACGCCGTCGGTAGCAAAAGGTGTTCTGCGATGACAGAGGTCCCGCCCGTCATCGCAGAACTCTTGCTGGGGTTTTAATTTCCCTCTTGACAAACTTCATTACAAGGGTATAGTATGGGCATTTACTTGGAAGCGCTTCCAAATGAAACCAGATCAACACAGAACACACTCAAATATATTGACATTTGGTGTAATCTATCGTAATATCGTAGTTGCCTAAGTAATATGCTAGTTCTACATTACGGGAGCCTTTTTTATTGTTATCGGCGGGTTTAACGAATTTTATCGGACGACTGTGCTAGGTTCGGCTTATTTTGTTAGACTTGCTGTGAAACAGGGCAGTTTTCTAGTATGTAACCGGCATCATTCAGAGAGTTTGCGACGACTTTCCAAAAAAACCTTTTTAGGAAAGGAGGTGTCTATCGAATCAACCCCAGAATATATCCCGCCAAACCTTGTGTAGTAAAACCTAATTTACCCAATTCAGAAGGAAGGAGAATTTTAGACTATGAAGCGCTACACTGTTACCCTTTTTAGCGTCTTGATGATCCTGAGCATGGTGCTGGCCGCCTGCGCTACGCCCACCCCCCAGATCATCGAGAAGACCGTTGAGGTCGAGAAAGTTGTTGAGAAGACCGTTGAGGTCGAGAAGATCGTTGAGAAGACCGTCGAGGTCGAGAAAATCGTCGAGAAGACGGTTGAGGTCATGGTAACCGCTGAGGCCGAAGAAGGCACGCTGCCCCGCAATGAAACCTTGTATTTCAATGGGCAACAGTGGAATCCGGTTGTAGGTTGGAACCCTTACTCCAACAACAACAACAATGCGATGGCCATTGCCCAGCAGGACAACGCCCGCGTTATCATGTTCGAAACCCCCTACCTGTACAACATGCTCGATGGCAAGCAGTATCCCCTGTTGGCTGACGGCGATTACGCCTGGAACGATGCGATGACCGAGGTTACTTTCAAAATCAAGGCTGCCGCAAAGTGGAACGACGGCACCCCGGTGACAGCGGAAGACGTCGCCTACACGTGGGCTACTGCCGTCAAATACGAGACCCCGCTCGCCGCTTCCAACAAAGATTTCATTGATACCATCGAGGCCGTGGATGCCCAAACGGTTGTGGTCAAGGCCAAGCTGGGTGATGATGGCAAAGCCGTCAACCCGCTGCAGGTTCAGGCCTACCTGAGCACCAACTACGTCGTCCAGAAGGCGTGGACCGAGACCCTGGAAAAGCGCGCTAATGGCGATGCGGCTGCACTGTTGGCCGATCCCGCCGAGGATGTGGCTTATTCCGGTCCCTATCACAAATTCTTCGCCGACGAAAGCAAGGTTGTCTATGTTCGCGACGACAATTACTGGGGTCAGGATGCCTCGATGTGGGGCAAGCTGCCCATCCCCAAATACCTGGCGCACACCATCTTCAAGGACAACGCCGCTGGTTCCGTCGCTTTCGCCAAGGGTGAAGTAGACGTCAGCCAGCAGTTTAACTCCAATGTCAATCTGTTGTGGGAGAGCTATGGTCTGCCCATCTCCACCTACCTGACCGACGCTCCTTACGGCATCGGCGCCAGCCTCCCGACCGCCTTCTTCAATCTGAAGGCCTACGGTTTGGATCAACTCGCAGTCCGCAAGGCCATTGCGATGGCCGTTGACTACCCCACCATCATTGCCAACGCCATGACCAATCAATCGGCCACCTTCGATCAGGTGCCGCGCTCGCTGATGAACCCGACCGCCGGTGAGCAAGCTCTGTACGACCGCGAGGCCGTCAAGGACCTGCAATGGGCCGGCAACGACATCGAGGGCGCCAACGCGCTGCTCGACGAGGCCGGGATTGTGGATACCGATGGCGATGGCTGGCGCGAGTACAACGGCAAGAAGCTGAGCTACGTTGCTACCTGTCCCGCCGGTTGGTCTGACTGGCAAGCCGCGATCGAAGTGGTCGCCGCCGCCGGCAAGAAGATCGGCATTGACATCACCACCAACTACCCCGACTGGGGTGTCTACCAGACCGTCGTCACCGCATCGGATAAGGATCTCCCTGAAGGTTACGAGATCTTTATGATGTGGAGCGATGGCGCGGGCCCGACCCAACCTTGGGGACGCATCCGCAAATTGATGAGCTCCGAGTTCGTGGGTATGGCGAGCAACTGGAACGGCAACTGGGGTCAGTACAGCAATCCCGACGCCGATGAACTGATCAAGGCCATCCCCGCCGAGAGCGATCCTGCCAAACTGAAGGAAATGTACACCGAACTGGTCAAGATCTACCTGTCCGACGTTCCCTCCTTCACGCTCATGTACCGCCCGCAGGCGTTCCATGCCGTGAACGAAACCGTCTGGACGAACTTCCCTCACGATGGCGACGGCACTACCCCGCCCGTCCCGCCACTTGACCTGACGGATGGTTGGAGTATCGCCGGTCTGTATAACCTTACGCTTGTGAATCCCTAAGCGATAGACCAAGAAAAACAGCCATGTTCCGCCAACCCCGGAACATGGCTGTTCCTTATTTTTAGTAGGAGGTGTGGCGTTGAAAGGATACCAAAAGTATTTCCTGAACAAGCTCAGTTGGTTTCTGATTACTTTTGTTTTTGCTTTCCTATTGAATTTCATTTTGCCTCGCCTAATGCCGGGCGACCCTGTAGCGGCTATTGTATCTCGTGTGGCTCAGGGTATGAGCAATACGTCTGGTGTGCAGGCCATTTATGAGCAGTATGCGAGATTGTTTGGCACTAACCGACCTATCCATGAACAGTTCTTCATCTACATAGGAAATGTGGCGCGGGGCGATTTTGGTTTCTCGATAAGCCAGTATCCCAGAACGGTGTTCGACGTTATTCGCTCTTCTATTATGTGGACGATCGCGCTACAGTTCCCGGCGATCATCGTGGGGTGGTTGATCGGAAACACGCTGGGAGCGTTGGCGGCTTATCTCAAGGGGGGCTTTGATAAAATTCTCATGCCCGTCAGTATTTTTGTGAGCAACTTTCCCGCCTTTGGGATGGCCGTGATTCTTATGGTGATCTTTGGCGTGGCCCTGGAATGGTTTCCGACCTCCGGCGGCTATGGATTTGATCTGATTCCCGAATTTAGCTGGAAATTTATCCGCTCCGTGATTAGCCATTATCAACTGCCGTTCTGGTCCATCGTCTTGATCGCCATTGGTGGTCAGGCCATTGGGATGCGCTCGATGGCGATCTACGAATTGAATGCGGATTACGTCAAGTACGCCCGTTTTATGGGGATTAAAGACCGGAAGATCATCGGCTATGTGTTCCGCAATGCCATGCTCCCGCAGATCACCGGGCTGGCGCTGTCCATCGGCACGATGGTCGGCGGCGCGCTGGTTGCCGAGATCGTGTTTAGTTATCCTGGATTAGGCTACACCATCTTAAACGGCGTGATGGGGCAGGATTATCCGTTGATTTCGGCCACGACCTTAATCATCACGATTATGGTGCTGAGCGCGAACTTCCTCATCGAAATCCTTTACGGCATTATTGACCCGCGCATCAAAGCCGCTCAGGCTGATTAAAGGAAGCGATTGCTATGAAACACACATTTCGC
This sequence comes from Chloroflexota bacterium, assembly GCA_029555965.1. Lineage (GTDB taxonomy): Bacteria > Chloroflexota > Anaerolineae > B4-G1 > SLSP01 > JAKQHY01. Next base: position 8,751 of record JAKQHY010000108.1, read on the forward strand.
CAAGTATTTCGCTCGGGTAAGTTTGTCGTTGGGTTTTCCATTTTTGTAGCGATTCTATTGATCGTGTTCATTTATCCGCTGATTGTTCCCGATCCTCCCTTAGCGATCATTGCGCAAGGCACATTCTTTGAACCGGGCATTTATGTGAATGCCTACGACAGTATAGGCGCCTCCAAATACACCCTGAATCTGGAGGGGGCGGCCGCGAAGCGTATTGCCAGTAAGTTGAAGGCTGAGGATCGCTTGGCGATGAAGGACTGGCTCGTCGCTTACGGCATTGCAGAAGCCGATATTGACATTGAAAACACCGAACAGCTTTTGGACCTGTGGGCGAAAAATTACGATTCCAAGGCCAAGGTCGCCGGGATGACGAATGCTAAGCGCAATTATTATGTGCGGCTCAACACCTCACTTCAAGGGCTTTTGGCAACCGAAGCGGCCGTCATTGCGGCGAAAAATGTCGAAACAGGCGCACTTGAGGAGAAGGGGAAAATCGCCCAGTCCGAGTATGTGAATGTCGGCCAAGTGGCGAATGTGCGGTTTTTGCCGCTCGGCACCGACAACTTCGGTCGGGATGTGCTGACGGAATTGGTCGCCGCCGCCCGCGTCTCGCTGCAAATCGGTTTTGTCGCCGGCATCATCGCCACCTTGATTGGGTTGACACTTGGGTTGTTGGCGGGGTATATCGGGGGACGGGTGGATGACATTATTATGTTCTTCACCAATCTTTTTACCGTCATTCCTAGCTTTGTGATGTTGATCTTGATTTCATTCAGCATCGGCCAAGAACATCGTGGCGCCTTCACCGTGGCCATGGTGATTGGCTTCACCTCCTGGGTGTGGACTACGCGGGCGGTGCGGGCGCAGGTGATTTCGCTGCGCAACCGCGACCACGTTAACCTGTCGAAACTCTCCGGGCACTCTATCGTTTACATCATTCTCAATGACATCTTGCCGTACATCGCTTCTTACGTGGTGATGGCGCTGATCTTGCAGATTTCTTCCGGCATCCTGGCAGAAGCCGGATTGTCCATTCTGGGGTTAGGCCCAAGAACCACGGATGTGCCCACGTTGGGCTTGATGATGAACTGGGCGATGATCTACCAGGCGCACATCCTGGGCAAGTGGTGGGCATACTTCCCCGTACTCATCACCATTGCGCTGATTACCTTCTCGATGAATCTGATGAATACCGGCCTGGATCAGGTATTTAATCCGGCCTTGAGGGATTGATGGATATGGGAAAAACAATCTTAGAAGTCAATGAGTTGACCACGCGCTATATTACCCGCTTTGGGGAGAGCGTCTACGCGGTTGACCACGTTTCTCTGAAGGTCGAGGAAGGAAAATCGTTGGGCATTGCCGGCGAGTCCGGCTGCGGCAAGTCCACGCTCGCGCTCAGCCTGATGGGATATTACTTCCCGCCGCTGCACTATATGAGCGGCGCGATCCTCATTGATGGGCGCAATATTTCTGGGATGAATCCCGATGACGTGCGCAAGTTGATCTTGGGTAAGGAAATCGCCTATATTCCCCAGGCCGCCATGAACGCACTGAATCCCACCCAGAAGGTCATCCGCTTTATTGAAGATGTGATTCAAGTCCACGATTATGGCGCCACCAAGCGCGATATTTACGAGCGCGCCCGGGCGTTGTTTGAGAAATTGGGACTGCCGGCAAGCGTGCTGGAAAAATACCCCGTTGAACTTTCCGGCGGCATGAAACAGCGCACGGTGATTGCTATTTCGGTGCTCCTTTCCCCCAAAGTGCTGATTGCGGACGAACCTTCCTCTGCCCTGGATGTCACCTCGCAGAAGATGGTTATCAAGATGTTCCGGCAGTTGATGAACGATGGGCTGATCGGTTCATTAATCTTCATCACGCACGAGCTGCCGCTGCTCTACAACGTGACGGATGACATCATGGTCATGTACGCCGGGCAGATCGTAGAGAGGGCCAACGCCAAAGCCGCCGTGTTTGATCCCCTCCACCCGTATTCTAAGGGCTTGATGGGGTCCATTATCGTGCCGGAAGAGGGCTTGCGCAACGTCAAATTGGCCGCCATCCCTGGCGTGCCGCCGAATCTGAAGAACCCCCCGTCCGGCTGTCGCTTTGCCGAACGCTGCAAATACGTCACCCCGGAATGTCGCGTGACAACCGTGAATTTACGGGAGATCGAAGATGGCCGCACTTACCGCTGTATCTTCTCAGAGAACGAACTGAGGGAGGCCTATCAAAATGGTTAAGAGCAAAGATGTGTGTCTGAGCGGAGCGGGGCTGACCAAAGTGTACGGGTTTGGCCGCACGAGAACTCTAGCGGTTGACCATGTGGATTTCAGTTTCTACGAGGGTGAAGTCGTCTCCATCGTGGGCGAATCGGGCAGCGGTAAGACCACGTTGGCGAAGATGCTGTTGGGCTTGACCAACGTGACGGAGGGGGAGATTTACTTCCAGGGGGAGAAGCGCGATATCAGCACGCAGAGGAAACGCCGCGAATACTGGAAAAATACGCAAGCGATCTTTCAAGATCCGTTCTCATCTTATAACATCTTCAACAAGATTGACACCGTGCTGTTGGACTGCATTAACATGCGCGGCGGTCGCGGCTTCTCGCGGGAGAGAAAATTCGAGATGATGACCGAAGCGTGCAGTTTTGTCAACTTGAAGTTCGAGGAATTGACCAACAAGTATCCCTTTGAACTCTCCGGCGGCCAGATGCAGCGCTTGATGATTGCCCGCGTTTTCCTCTTGAAGCCCAAGATTCTGTTGGCCGACGAGCCAACCTCGATGATTGATGCCTGTTCGCGCGCAACGATCCTGGATATGTTGATGCAACTGCGGAGCGAGATCGGAATGACGATTATTTTCATCACCCACGATATTGGTTTGGCGTATTACGTGTCGGATAGCGTCTACATTATGGAGCATGGAAAATTTGTCGAGAGCGGCTCTGCCGATCAAGTCATCCTGCACCCGAAAGCGGCTTATACCCAACGCTTGATCAATGACGTCCCCAAGATCTACGAGGAGTGGGATCTCTCAACGGTATAACGCTGAGGCCTCATCTATCCTCAAAAAGATGACAGTCCGCGAAGTGCTTACAGATTTCGCGGACTGTTTTTGGAAGCACCCACCCATAGACTACATTTTAGAAAAGGAGTTTACTATGTCCGATATTGAATCCATCATCCAACAAATGACGCTGGAAGAAAAGGCCGCATTGTGTACCGGCGCCGGCCCCTGGACGACCACGCCCATCCTCCGCCTGGGCGTGCCCGAATTGGTGGTCTCCGATGGGCCGCATGGGGTGCGCCATCCCCAGGATGTGAGCAAGATCGGCTCGCCCAGTCATCCCGCCACCTGTTTCCCCACCGCTTCAAGCCTGGCCTGCACCTGGGACGTAGACCTGCTCCGCGAAATGGGTAAAGCTCTGGCGGTAGAAGCCCGCGCGCTGGGCGTGGGCGTATTGCTTGGCCCCGGCAACAATATCAAACGCACGCCCCTGTGTGGCCGCAACTTTGAATACTTCTCCGAAGACCCCTACCTGGCCGGTGAACTGGCCGCCAGTTTGATCGAAGGTATCCAGAGCCAGGGAGTGGGCACGTCGCTTAAACACTTTGCAGCCAACAACCAGGAATATCAGCGTTTCTCGATCAATGCCGAAGTGGACGAACGCACTCTGCGGGAAATCTACCTGGCCGGATTTGAGAAAGCCGTCAAAAAGGGCCAACCCTGGACGGTGATGTGCGCGTACAACCGACTCAATGGGCCTTACTGCTCCGAGCACCATAGACTGTTGGTAGAGATTTTGAAAGAAGAATGGGGGTTTGAAGGGCTGGTCGTGTCGGATTGGGGTGCAGTTCACGACCGGGTGGCCGCTTTAAAGGGCGGCCTCGACCTGGAAATGCCCGGCCCCAAGGCGTCCCGCGTGCAGGCCGTCATCAAAGCCGTCCAGGATGGTACGTTGGACGAAGCCGTGCTGGACGAATCCGTCCGGCGCATCCTCAAGGTCGTGTTCAAAGCGGCAGAGACCCCCAAAGGCGCTGCGTTCGATCCCCAGGCCCACCACGCCCTGGCCCGCAAAGTCGCCGCCGAAGGGATGGTGCTGCTTAAAAACAATGGCATTTTGCCCCTGCAATCCACCCTCACGCGCATCGCGGTGATCGGTCGCGCCGCTGCGGAACCGCACTATCAGGGCGGCGGCAGCTCGCACATCAACCCCACGATGGTTGCCATGCCCCTTGAGGAACTCAAGCGGCAGGCCGCAAACGCCGAACTCCTCTACGCCGAGGGCTATCCTGCCGATGACCAGTTCCGCCAGGACTTGATTGTCCAGGCCGCCAGCGTCGCTCGCCAGGCGGATGTGGCTCTGCTCTACATCGCCCTGCCGAGCTACAAGGACTCCGAAGGCTACGACCGCGCCGATCTTGATCTGACCGTCCAGCAAGTCGCGTTGATCAAAGCCGTGGCGGACGCGCAGCCCAACACCGTGGTCATCCTCAACAACGGGTCGGCAGTGGTGATGGGGGACTGGCTCCCGCAGGTGGCCGCTGTGCTCGAAGCCTGGACGATGGGGCAGGCCGGCGGGGGCGCTATTGCCGACGTGCTCTTCGGCAAAGTGAACCCCGGCGGCAAACTGGCCGAGACGTTCCCGTTGAGTCTGGTGGATACGCCGGCCTATCTTAATTATCCGGGCGAAAACGGCACAGTCCGCTACGGCGAGGGCCTGTTCATCGGCTATCGCTACTACGAGGCGAAACAAGTCCCCGTGCAGTTCCCCTTTGGCTACGGCGGCAGCTATACGACCTTTGCCTACAGCCACCCCACCATCTCCGCTGCCTCCTTCAAGGACACCGACGGTCTGACCGTCGCCGTAGACGTGACCAACACCGGCCCCGTCGCCGGGAAAGAAGTGGTGCAGGTCTACGTCCACGACTGCAAATCCGCGTTGGTGCGCCCTCCCAAAGAGTTGAAGGGCTTTGCCAAGGTCGAACTTCAGCCGGGGGAGACCCAAACCGTCACTATCCCCCTCGATTTCCGCGCCTTTGCCTACTATCACCCCGGCTACCGGCAGTGGATCACAGAGGATGGCGACTTCGACATCCTGATCGGCGCTTCCTCCGCAGATATTCGCTGCCAGCAAACCGTCACATTGCACTCCACCCTGAGCCTGCCTTCGTTGCTTACGCCAGAATCCACCATCCGCGAATGGCTGGACGACCCGCGCGGCAAAGTCGTCTTCGCCCCCATGCTCCAGCAGATGATGGCCGGGATGAATCAATTCATGGGCGGCGATTCGGACGCTCACGAGATGATCGGCATGGATATGATGGGGATGGTGCTGGACATGCCCTTGATGGCGATCCTTCACTTTCAGGATGCCGCGCTGCCAGCCTCGCCCGAAGACCTTGTCAACGGCCTGCTCTATCAGGTTCATCAACTTGAACCGTAAACCCGCCGCCTGATGCGTGTTGCGTCCGAGCGAATCGCCCACTCTTTGCGCTGTTTCTTTTGTGTTTTTCCGTGATGCAAGAGGCGACGCATAGTTCATCATGCGTCGCCCCCTGGATTTACCCTACGCCCCGGCCACGATGGCCGCGACATCTTCCCCGACCGTGGCGATGGGCCTGATGTTGAAGTTTTCCACCAGTACCTTCACCACCCCCGGCGAAAGGAACGCGGGCAGCGTGGGGCCTAAGCGGATGTGCTTGACGCCCAGGGAGAGCAGCGCCAGCAACACGAGCACGGCCTTTTGCTCGTACCAGGCGATGTCGTAAGCGATGGGCAGGTCGTTGATGTCGTTCAGGCCCAGCGCGTCCTTGAGTTGGAGCGCGATGTAGGCCAGCGAGTAAGAGTCGTTGCATTGTCCGGCATCGAGGATGCGCGGGATGCCATCCACTGTGCCCAAATCCAGCTTGTTGTAGCGATACTTGGCGCAGCCGGCGGTCATAATCACGTGATCCTGGGGCAGCGCCTTCGCTACCTCGGTGTAGTACTCGCGATCTTTGAAACGTCCGTCACACCCCGCCATCACCACAAAGCGCTTGATCGCGCCCGACTGCACCGCCGCAAGGACCTTGTCGGCGACGCTCATCACCGTGTGGTGCGCAAAGCCGATGGGGATCGCGCCCTCTTCGAGCGCCTGCGGCTCACCGCTGGCTTTGGCTTTGGCGATTACTGCGCTGAAGTCCTTCTGCTGCCCCGGCGCGCGGTCTGGGATGTGCGGGACGTCCGGCCAGCCGACCAGCCCTGTCGTGAAGAGCCGGCCTTTGTAGCTGTCCTTCGGCGGAACGAGGCAGTTGGTCGTCAGCAAGATCGCGCCGCCGAACGACTCGAATTCCTCGCGCTGGTGCCACCACGAGCCACCGTAATTGCCCACAAAGTGTGCGTACAGCTTGAAGGCGGGGTAGGCGTTGGCGGGCAGCATCTCCCCATGAGTGTAGACATTGACGCCCGTGCCCTCGGTCTGCTGGAGCAACTCGTCCAGATCGCGCAGGTCGTGGCCGCTGATCAGGATCGCGGGGCCGGGGCGCACGCCGATGTTGGCCTGGGTCGGTTCAGGGTGGCCGTAGGTGCTGGTGTTGGCCTCGTCGAGCAGGCGCATACCCTCCACGCCCATCTCGCCGCAGCGGAGTACCCAACCGACCATGTCCTGGACGTTGAGCGAATCATCCGTGGTCGCCAGCAGCGCTTCTTCCATAAAGGTGAGCAGGTCGTCGTCGGTGTGTTCGAGCACATAGGCGTGATCGGTGTAGGCGGCCAGGCCCTTCATCCCGTAGATCAGCAGTTCCCGCAGCGAGCGAATATCCGGGTTCAGGTCGGGATCGGCCAGCACGCCTACCCATTGTCCCTTCAGTTCCAGCACGTTGGCTGCGTAGGTTTGCGGCGTCCACGTCGCCATCTCCGGCGGATTGACGGGTGCTTCGCCGCGTGCTTCCACTGCTGCGTGGAGCGCGTCACGGTGTTCCACGGCTTTGCGGATCCATTGGCCGTAGCTTTCGGGGTCAAAATTGACGTTGGTGATCGTGAGGAACAGCCCTTCGGCCACGAAAAGATCCGCTGCCGGGTTGCCCGCGCCCACTGCGCGCGCCCTGATCGCCCAATACGAGACGCCCTTCAACAACCAAATGAGTAAGTCTTGCAGATGCGAGACCTCCGGCGTCTTGCCGCACACGCCGCGCACAGCGCAGCCTTCATTGCGCGCGGTCTCTTGACATTGATAACAGAACATTGACATCGCAACCTCCTCTGAAAATAGTGATTGGGGATTGGGGATTAGGGATTGAGATAGCCCAATCCCTAATCCCCAATCCCTGATCCCTGCGGTGAAAATTTTCATCCAACCGCTGGTGAACTACCAGTTAAGCGGAGCTGTCCTCCAGGTTCAATAACTGTCTTCGCGTCTAATTCTGATGAGGCGCGGGAACAATCTCGTAGACCAGGGCGATGGCGCTTTCCGGGCAAGCATCTTCACAGGTGGCGCAGTAAGAACAATCCTGCGGGCGCACAATGCGCGGGCGGCCCCCGACCAGCGCCACCGCGTGGGTGGGGCAAAGGGTCACGCATAGCCCGCAGTTTGTGCAACAGTTCAAATCAATGATGGGAAGCAGCCACTCGTCCATTGTTGCGCTCTTGCTGTCTCAACCTTACATCTATAGGATAGCAGTATGTGGGCTGGGTGTCTGTAACTTAGGTTACATAGCGTGAGAATCGCAATCCGGCTACAACGCAGCTTCGCGGATCAGGGCCTCGCGGTCGGCCACGGTAATGCGTTGCCGTTGAACCTCGAGGATACCTTCGGCGGCGAAATCGCGCAGAGTGCGGCTGACGACGACCCGCACACTGCCGATGCGGGCCGCAATTTCCGCGTGAGTCCAGGGGGCGGGCGACTCAGCGCTGCATTGCTCCAGCATGAAGCGCGCTAGGCGCGCGCGGACCGTCCGCAACGAGAGATCGGCGACCAATTCTGTGAGGTGCGCCACCCGCGCCGCCAAGTGCCGTAGCGCGGTCATGGTTAGCTCCGGGCAGCGCTCAAGCAGGTGCAGGAAATCCGCGCGCGGGATCGCGTAGAGCGTCACATCGGTGAGCGCTGCGACGCTGGAGAGATTGCGCGCCTCCTCCATCTCAAGAAGCGCCGGCACAAGGTTGAGAGCCTGGCCCGGCTCCAGATGCGCCAGGACCTGTTCACGTCCTTCAGCAGAGAGCTGGTAGACGCGCACGGTTCCCGCGACGACAAAGTAGACCGTCGTGCAGGGATCGCCGGCCAGCAAAATCTGTGTCTCGGCGAGAACGTGCTGAGGGCGCGCAACCGCCGCGACGCGCTCTAACGTCCGCGCCGAAAGGGCGGCAAAGAGGGCGACTTTTCTCAGTTGGATGTGATCCATTTGTGTCATTGGATCTGCTCCTTCCCAAACCAGGGACGGCGCCGCAAAGCCTTCTATCCAGGGGAACGGTTGCTGGTTGGATAGCCCCATTGTAGTCCACATCCGCCTGCGTGGAAATTTACTGCGCGAATGATCCCATCTGAAGCCATGCCTTCCCCCTTGACTACTTCGCAAGTTCCCTATACTTACCCTCGTGGCTTTTGCCTGTCACAGATAAATCGTTCACAACCACTTGAAGGAGAATGGATGTCAAACAATGAAAATCACAAGAAAATAGCTGCCATTGTCTTAGGCGGCGGCCTGAAAAAGGTCGAGATTCAGGGACAAATGTGGTACGAACCTGAGGAACAGGCCAAAGCCAGGCTCGACAAAGCCTACGCCCTTTGGGTGGAAGGGCAAGTGGATTACATCATCAGTACGGGCAAGTATTCCATCATGGCCTGTGTGGATTCTGATGTTAGGGGGCCTCGAACTGAGGCAGAGGTGGGGAAAAAGTACCTTATCGCCAAAGGGGAGGCACAGGGCAATCCTGTTCAGGCAAAGCGCAACCTTGCGGAGTGTATTTTCTGCGAAGACCAATCGTTGGACACGATTGGCAATGCCTGGTACGCAAAAAAGGTGTGTCTGGAACCTTTGGGCGTCACCTCTTGTATTGTTGTCACTTCAGACTACCACATCGAACGCGCGCGGGTTATTTTTGAGTGGATTCTAGGCCCCCGATATACCGTTGCGTGTGCGGAAGCTCCGACTCAGCTTGACGATGAGGAAAGAGCGCGTCGGAATCGCTTTGAAAAAGCCTTGACCGATTTTATGACCACACATCTGGTCAGTTCCATTGCCGCGGGCGATGACGAGCGCCTCAAACGCTTCATGGAGAATGAACATCAAGCCCTCTTCGCCAGATTCGGTTCAATCCTGCCCAAATCGGGTGAACCCGCTCCCACCTCATAGGTATTCCTCACGCAAGGTGTGGCTGCTTGCTGGCATATACAAGGCTTGCGCACATAGGCAGAATTCCACCGCAAAGAACGCAGAGAACGCAGAGATTTTATTTTCTCGGTGCCCTCAGCGGCCTCTGCGTTGAAAAAAGCATGGGTTGCGTAAGTCCTAATATACAGAGTAGTGATAAGGTGCATCTCCAGAGGCGTGGGCCTGGATCACACCGTCGTGATCGGGCGGCATTGCAGCAAATACAGCCGGTCGCCCTGGTACGCGCACTCCAGGTCCACGGGCCAGCCCTGACCCGCCTCAAGCGCCCGCGCCAACTCGGCCAGCGCCTTGATTTTGGCCGCGTCCAGCGATGACTCACGCTGCATGAATCCCGGCACAGGGACCTCGCGCGTGCCGTCGGCGGCGGCGATGGTCATGCGCGTCTTCTCGGCAATCTGCTGTGTGAGGATCGCCAGGTCGCGCTTGCGGATGACGAACAAGTCGGGCGTCACCGTGCCGCCGACGAGACTCTCGCCCAGGCCCCACGTCGCGTTGATGACGACGCGGTCGCGCGCGCCCGTGCGCGGGTCGGCGCTGAAAACGACGGCGGAAACGTCTGCAGCCACAAGTTGCTGCACGAGCACCGCTACGTCTGCCTCTGTGGGCAGGCCATGCGCCTGGCGGTAGTGCTGCGCGCGCGGCGTCCGCGCCGAAGCCAGGCAACGGCGCACGGCGGCTGCCACCGCCCCTGGCCCAGTCACATTGAGATAGGTGTCGTGTAGCCCGGCGAAGGATGTCTGCTGCCCGTCCTCGTCCACCGCGGAGGAGCGCACGGCCACGCGCAGTTCCGGCGTGCCGCACAGCGCGCCGAGGTGGGCGTAGGCCGCGACGAGTTCGGCGTAGAGGTCGGCGGGCAGACCGCGCGGGCCGGGCTTCGCCGGCGTAAAGCAGAAGCCGGGCGGCACGGGCTGCGTCGCCGCCAACCGGCCCAGATTGGCCGCTTTCCCCCCTACCAACGCCGCGTCCCGACAATCGGGGTGTTCCAGCCAGTGTATCGTGTTCATTGTAGCCTCCTTGTGCGCCTGAAGGCGCGGCTTGGAGGGGGTGTTTTGTTGACGGGCGCAGCCCGTCAACAAAACACTCCCTTCTGTGTTCTCACTCCAACAATGTCACCAGCCCCTGGTCGCCATCCACCGCGATCATCTGGCCGTCGGCGATACGGACAGTGGCGTCGCGGGCGCCGACGACGGCAGGGATGCGATACTCGCGGGAGACGACGGCGCCGTGCGAGAGCAGACCGCCCGCGTCCGTGACCACGGCGGCGGCGGTGAGGAAGAGCGGCGTCCACGGCGGGGCGGTGGTGGTCGTCACCAGGATGTCGCCGGGCTGCAAGCGGTGCGCCTCGGCCAGTGAGTGGATGACGCGGGCCGGGCCGCGCGCTTTCCCTGGCGACCCGGCCTGCCCGCGCAATTGCCCAGGTTCCGCCACGGGCAGAGGCGCTTCGGTCACCAGGCCGCCAATGTAGCGCAGCATCCGCCGCCCCTCCGCCGAGTAGAGGTAGACGGGTTCTGCCGGGCGCGTGCCCAGTTCCGCCGGTTCGGGATAGTCGGCCCAGCGGACCGCCTCCGCGCGGCGTCCCGCGGCAAGGGCGCGGCGGTCGAGCGTGGGGGCCGCGAGCGTCTCGCGCAGCTCGGCCAGCGTAAGGTAGAAGACGTCGTTTGGATCGTTGAGGCATCCAACAGAGGCGAGCCGCTGGCCGCACTCGCGGATCAGCCGGTGCAGCCAGCCGAAGCCGTTGAAATCAATGTAGTAGGTGTGATTTTCGGTGAGCACCAGGGCGATCTGCGCCGCGTCGAGGAGTTGCTCGAAGCGGTCGCGCACCGGCTGCGGGTAGTCCGTCAGGTCGCAGCGGGCCTGGGCGATGGCGGCCTCGCGCTCGGCGGCGGCGAGCGTCAGGTCGGCGCGCAGGTCGCGGTCGGGCTGCGCCAGGTAATTTTTGAGGTTGTTAATGACCGGGGTGGGGTCGTCCTCCCAACTGGGATAGCCCCAGTCCCACAGGCTGCTGCGCCGCCCGTAGTCCTTGAGGAAGTCGCGCAGTTCCTCCCGGAAGCACCACCCCGCCACCGACGCTTCGAGCGCGCCCCATACCGCGTCCGCCGGGTGTTCGAGCAGCGCGCGGCACACTGGCGGCGCGGCTTTGGCGAGGTCGCGCAGACGCCAAAGCGCGCGCCCGATCTCCAGCGTCTTGTTGTCGAAGCCTTGCAGCAGGCGGTGGGCGTCGAGGGCGGTTTTGCCGGGGAAGAGATCGCAGTAGAACGCCGTGAACTCGTCAATGGCGAACCACATCGGCGGCCCCATCAGGTAGTGGATTTCGTAGAGGTGCGTGGCGCGCGGCAGGCTGTCCTCAAGATGGTCGCGCAGCGCGTCCAGATCTGCCGCTTCGAGGTCGAAGGCGGCCCAGAAGTCCCAATCGGCGGCCAACGCGGGCCGCCATTCGTCCTCCCAAACCTGGCGTAGTCGCCTGGCAACGGCCCACACTTTCTCGCGGTAACGGCGGGCGCGGGCTTCCACCTCTGCGGGCGCGCCGGTGAAGGGAACGAGGCGGGTGTAGTCGTAGGTGTTGATGATGCAGTCGCGGCGGCTCACCACGGATTCGTCGTAGACGGGGATCGTGCGTCGGCGGCCCTCCGAGGCGGTGAGCGCGGCCACACTGTCGTACATCGGCGTGATGGGATCGGGCGTGTGCTCGCGGTCGCGCGTCCAGTGATGCTGCGCGTCTTCGGGGTTCGCCCACACGACCGGGAAATCCGGCGGCGGGACAATCGGGGTGGCTTGTGCGGATGGATTCGTGTTCATTCTTTGGCCTCCTTTGATAGTCAGATAGTCAGATAGTCGGATAGTCGGTAGTTTTGGGGTACATCTTTATGGTAGCCGAGTTCGAATGTGGGGGCTATGATACGGGTCACAGCGCATGGCTGGGCGTTGAGGCTTGGCCGCCAGGGGTATTGTTCTGAAAAGCGTTTTGGGCGGCGCCAACATGAAAAAAGGGCTTTTTCGCTGCCGCGCATGCGAAAAAGCCCTTCTGGGTCCTGGGGTCAGGTTGCCGCCATCGTTATGGCGTTACGTTGAATATGGGAGTGACATTCTCCTTTAAGGACATGTGGCATCATACCAGTTAAAAGATTCATCGTAAACACCAGCACATGTCACTGTGCCGCTAGTGTTCCGCGTCGGACCGCCGTTGAGTGCTGATAGCGTCGCGCGAACTGTACCTGAGGCATTGTCTATTGTGTAATCTTCTGCCGTCAGCTCAGAACGTTTGATATACGAAATCGCGCCTAACTGGTTGGTCCAGGCGGTTGAATTGCTGGTATTTGCTACCTGCACGGCTATTTCAAGTCCCTGCGCCACCGCATCCCCGCCCGCGTTATATACGCCATAAAGATTTGTGGCGTTTGCTGTGGAGAGATTGACATAGACCGTCACTATCCCCACCCACCGGCCGGCCGTATGCACGCCGACGGCCATAGTGCCTGACGCTGCCATGTTTTGAATTACCACATCCCTGATATGGCAATAATCCCCGGCATCGGTTATTCTTACCACTGCCGCGCTCGCCGGGTCGGCGGCTGCGGCGCTGTATTGAATGGTGGTTACCGCAGTTCCTGCGCCATGAATGCTTATGTAGGGTTTGTTAAGGGTGATTTGTTCATTGTAGGTGCCTGGCCCAACCCAGATCAGGTAAGGATTGGTGGCGCTTGAGTCACTGATGCTATTGATGGCTGCCTGGATGGACGTGTAATCGCCGCCGCTCTTGGCCACGATGATGACGTTGGCATACGCGGTGCCCCGCATACTGAATACTTGACTGTTCAAGGTCAAGCCGTCGCCCGCGGTATAGGTCGTATTATCATCGGGTTCGCACGTTACCGTGCCATCGGCGGCAATGGCGCGGATGCTGCTCCCGGCAGTGCAGGTACTACTCACGCGGCGCTGGATGTAGGCGGGATCGGCGCTGAATTGTGTCCCGGACAGGCTTAACCCGGTTCCCGCCGTGTAGGTCGTGTTGTCGTCCGTCCCGTCGTCGAACCCGTCGGGCTTATCGCTTACCCCGCTCCACGGGACTGAGACGGCTTGCAGGGCGTAGGGGACGGCGGCAATCGTCTGGCGCTCCAGATCGGTGTAGCCGCTGCCATCCGTTTCCGCTACGCTTACCTGCAACTGGCGGTTGGGATCGCTAAAGACGGCTGCGGTGAGCGGCGTCTGGTCGCCCAACAGAACACTAAAGTACCCATCGGTGATCATGGTATCTGTGTGTATTTCCTGCCACAGAAGGGTGCTCGCGCCATCGTAAATGCTGAATTTGAGGGTGCGCGCCTCATCAATGGGGGTGTTATCCGCTTCGGCCAGGTATCCCTGGTATGAGACTACGGGGGGGGCGCCCGCGGACGCTTCTAGGCCGGCCAGCCGGGCCTCCAATCCGGCGATGCGCGCATTTTGATCCCAGGGGAGAGCGACTGCGCCATGGGGCAGCAGCAGCGCCGAAAAGGTGAGCAACACCAATACAGTTACGGTTGTAATGACAATTTGACGTTTCATAGGTATCCCTCCTTGGTTATGATGAAAAGTAACATTGTTCAGACTTTTACTCATTTTGTGGCGTCCTGGTTGCGTTCAACACAAGAACAGCTATCCAATATCCTCACGCACAATGATGAAATCCCGCGCATCATTCCAAGCGTGCAGGTGTTGGGCGAACACCACAAACTTCGCCCATTTTACCTAGTTTTTGCATATTGAAAACTGACAATAGCCTCCGCTGCGCTATAACCGCAAGGCGGCTGCAACATACGCCTTCACTGCTTTCCTGCTCCTCCCCTGCCGCGTGTAGTGATGACTTCTGTTTTTATTCCTCAACGCGGTAAGTCGCAATCCGGTCCCGCAGTAAGTTAGGGGATAAATGCCGAGTGCGAGATAGATTTGTTTTTCATGTCAGGTTCCCTTGAAAATAGCCTCAACGGATTGAACGAATTAAACGGAGAAAATATCCGTGCCCGCGCGGGCGTAGCCGTGCCAGTCGGCAAGGAGGCGCGCGCGCTTACAGTTATGGGTCAGCGGGCGTTTATCACGGCGCCCCTACGCTAGGCTCACTCTTCTGCTGAAGCCTCAAAATACGCGTCAAACTTATCGTAGCCGTGCCAGGGTCTGGCATAGCTGGCATAGAATGGACTGGTCGCTCTCCCATAGCCTTCCAGGGTCGGCGGGAAGATGACCGCCCGGCCAAATTCCAGGTCCGCGGCGATTTGTGGTTCTGTTTCCCCCCCCATACGCATCGCCAAGCCCGATGGCAACCAAATGATATCCAGTTCCCAGGTGTATGGCCCATCGAGTTCGTCAGGCGGCGCGCCATACGCCATAACGTGACTGGGTTCGCCACATATCTCGATGAGATCGCCCAAACGTATTTCAGGAAACCCTAAACGAATCATGTAAACGATCTGTTCCTCTGTGGTGCGATCAAAGAGCGCGTTTCCCCAGGTAGCGCCGCTACCATCACGTGTTATGCTTCTTGTGAAGCGCACATGCCCCGTTTTATCTATAGGCAAAGGGGACTCTTTGATTGTCACTTCAGTGAACGCGGGGTTAGCACGCCAGGTTTCGGCGGCCTCCTTAGCGGATGTTTCGCCAGGGGTCACCCCCTGAAAGCACGGCAGCCGGCAAGCCGGTTGCCCGGTTAACCATTCTTGCACCCATTCCGTGGATGGAATGGGGGTCATATCGAGCCTGTCGCCCGTATCAGTTGGGTGTGTCATTGAGGTAGCCTCCTTCGTATCAGGTATGCTAGTTTCTGGATCATTTTGCGCCGCGCCGGAGCAGGCCGTCAGCCCGACGAGCAGCAGGGTGACGACAAGCGCGATCTGAACGCTTGCCGGCGGCAATCGAAAGAGCCGGCACGGCTCTGCGTGGATGGGCGGGGATGCAGAAGAAAGCCACGGGCGCTTCACACCTAGGTTGGCGCGCGCGGTTCCCATAGCACACGCTTTCTCCCACGCCTTTATGTTGAACCATAAGAACTGGCTGCTTTTCATATATCCCTCCTCGCACTGACTATCGCGGTATGGGGTGGCCCTTGTCTGGCAACAGAAGAACAGGCGGCGCGAAATCATCCAGGGCATTCGCCAAGGCCTGTTTTCGGTCGTCGTCAGGCTCATCAAAAGGAAAAATCAAAGCAGGATAAGGGGACCCGGCTACACCGAACGGGGAGGCGGCAGTATCAACATGCTGGTAGGCGTACCAGGAAAACGTGTCGGCAAAGTCCTCGCCGGGAGTGTTGATTGAGTAATCGCGACACCATTGCGCGTCCTTGGTAGCGGTGTCATACGTCCACGCGCCGTTCGCGTCCTGGGTCCATCCGGGAACATCCTTTACCCACACTTGATGATACGAGAGCTGGTCGTCTGGCCCCTCTGCGCTATGTTGCCCCACAATGTGGCCCAGCTCATGCGTGAGCATCCGCAAGGCATTGATCTCATCCCCTGGCGCGATATAAATTGTGATGCCGTCCGAATGAGCCTCAGCATGTGTACGGGTGTTGTCCTGTATCTGCACCGCCGCTATTTCCAATCCATCGGTCAATCCCAGCGCAGCATCGGTCTCAGCTCCCAGCGCGGCCGCGGCCAGATTCAGCGCCACCACAGCGCTGAGAACTTGTGTTCCTGTCCAAACACCCCCAAAGGTTATACCTCGATCCATCCAGCCCTCCAAACCGGCTTGCCGCGCGTAATAGAAGGCCGTCCAATCGGCCTCAGTCCATTGCACCTGCCCTTCCCCGGATAGCTCCCACGACAAGCGAAATTCTTGATAGTCTTCTTCTGTAGGGGGTCTTCCATGATCTTTTTCAAACGCCTCAGCCCACCAGCCAAAGCCCTCCTGTTCCCATTGCGGAGTTGTTGTGCCATCAGGTATCAACTTCGCCAACCCCGGCGCCTTCCCCCTGCCCGCCTTGACCTCCTCTACCAAGAAGAACGCCGCCGCGTCCCGGTCGGCCGCCTCGATAATCTCCGCCGTCTTCACCAGCGCGGCTCCCAACTGCTCCAGCATCACCGCCATCCGTTCGATCTCGCGCACGGTCTCCTCGTACTGCGCGTCCACGCCGGCACGGGCGTAGGATTGCCAGCCGGCGTCCAACCGGCCCCAGTGGTGGCGCAGCGTGCTCTGCACGTGGCTGACTTCGCCGCTCAATTGCAGCAAGTCGCTGGCTGCCGCGCGCAGGGCCTCGGGCGGCACGCGCATTAAGTCGTTCATTAGCTACCTCCTGAATGTGTGCATTACCTGTGTTGTGCGCGGCTTGCCAAACGCCTGCGCCAATTGCGCGATCATCACCGCCATGCGCGCGCTCTCGCGCACAGTTTCGTGGCATTGGTCATCCACGCCGGCGCGAGCGGGGGCTGGTCGGCCAGCGACCAGCCCCGCCGCGGGTCCACGGTGTTCTATAGTCGGCTGGCAGTCATGCTCAGGCTAAATAGGAGTTACGCGGTTTCTCATTTTTTGACAGGATTGACAGGATTTTCAGGATTAGAGCAGGCTTCGTAGACACTTTTTTATCCTGTTAATCCTGTAAATCCTGTCCAAAGAAACGAACCGCGTAACTACTGGTTGAATTGATCGCGCATGGTAGCACGAAGGGGCTAGACAATCCGCAGCTTAGGGGATGGGATAAAGCCCGAAATAGGCTATGACAAAGTCCTCTGCACTAATTCTGAAACCGCCCCAAGCACATGATCTCCCGACGTTTTCTTCAAGATAGCTATGTCTACAGTATCAGGAGCTTGCTCCATCAACCAAATCTGGTCGGGTACGGTCAGCCATACCGCTAGGCCAATCGTCTCAGGGTGGTCCCGTAAATGAGATACCGCTATCAAAATGCAACGTTCAGAGGGGGATGTCAGCGCTTCCAATAGCTGGGCGGCATCGTTTTCGGCTATGCCGAATTGCGTCAGTTGAGACCATTCGAAAGACGTGGGGTGCTCATCTTTCACAATGGTATCCAGAACAGTAATGGGGATGCGATATTCAGCTTGAGTATCATGGTCATTTTGAAGCGTAACCCGCGAGAACCGCACTATTTCCGCAGGCAACGCAGCTTCTGCTACTTGTTCAAAGCAAAAAATACCTTCGGGAGTGACCCAATTCCTGATAATCAGTTTCTCTGTCCAACTAAAGAAAATACTGCTCGGTTTCTGGTCTTTGCCGGTAATAGTCAACCACCACCCTTTTTCAGGGCGCGCGGCGACGCCCACCGCTGCTTTTACGATCGGGTGCAAATCTAATACCGCCTTGCCCTCTTGCTCGGTCACTCTCACCAGGCCCCGAGCCAGCAGGCTATCACGAGCAGCCGCTAACATTGTCTTCAATTCATCATTAGTGTAAGACTGATTGGCTGTTCCTAGATTTTGAAATGCGGATATTTTCATAGCCGATGTGATTAACAACATTTCCGCAGTGCTGAATTTTATTTCTAACTTACCCATGGTACTCGCTCCTTATAACGATGTTTTTACCTATTCCTGCATGGAGACCCGCCCGCACAAAATTCAAAACTGCCAGGCGGAGAAGATACCAAGTCGCCCATATATACACTATAGAGAAAAAGAGTATTGTTAATGGTTGGGTTAGCCCCCCCATAAAATAACTGACGACCCTTAAGAGGGATATCACAAACAGCCCCAAATAGGGCAAGAAGGAATTTCTGCCCAGGTTAATCTGGGAATACGCGCCGTAAAGGATAAGCAACTCGCGCTTATATCTTAGCAATACGGAGCCTCCCTGAAAGCATAGTAGAAAACCATAAAGGAAGGTAAGCCAGGGTGTTTGAAAGAAGCGCGCCACCGCCACTAACCCACTTAGCGCAATTCCCAGCATCAAACAACCCAAGTTAAAATACTTATATATATAGTACCCAGAGCGGTAGGCAACTTCCTCTGAAGGATATGTGGGACGATGGGTCAATTTATCCATCAGCATAAGCAAAGCCAGGACGATAACCCAAATCCCGGAAAGTCCCCCCATACTTCCCAACATAAGACGAAGATAGGCTTCTTCCGCTTGCGAAAGCTCTTGGTCTGGGTAAATGATGGGGAAAAAAATGAACGTGGTCGCCATCAGCAATAGAGATAGCACCACCAAGGGATGATCTGGGGGATTAAAACGGCGACGCATTTCCAATTCAAATAAGCGGGTTTCGGAGGACTTTGTCATTACCACCCCCAACTCGGAACTAAGTTAGCCGTCCAATTACTGGCTTGAGTAGCCAGCCAATTGGCCGCATCATCTATCGCATTTGCTGTCCAGTCCTGCGCATTGGAAGCCCATTCGGCGACCTCCCCGGCAGCTTCCTGTAGCCCCTCCCAGGCGGCGCCGAGTTGGTTGCCAGCCCATTCAAAGACAGGAGTGAGGAATTCAGTCAGCGGCTCTTCTAACCAACTAGACAGACAGACCCAGCCGACACTTACCGCAATGGTCGCAAGAATAGCCGGGGCGCCTACCAAACCTAGCGCGGCAACACCCGCCATAACGGCCGCCCCGCCGACGAACATCAGGGCATCGGTAGTCAAAGCTGCATAGTATTCAGGATTACTGAATAACCCCTCATCAGAATAATCCCAAGTTGTAAGCCCCATATCTATCACGAGGCCAATTAAAGGCAACTTGCTCGCCCCTAATCCCAAGCCGTCTTTGAAGCTCGCGCCGAATGCCGACCACCCCGATGGCACAGTGATGGGCGTTTTGACAATCCATTGTGTCCACGTTTCACTGATCGCCAGGATTTCAACGGCGTCATCCTGATAGTAGAAGATCTCAATGATATACTCATCAACGATGCCAATCGAATTCATCCAGAGCTTGAATTGCTCAAAAGTCACCTGCCCGGACTCTAACAGCAGATCCACTACATCTTTGAGATTTCCCCAAGAATCCACCACAACATCGTTGCCGGACTGTGTCCCACTGCCAGGCTGTGGCATCTCCACATTGAAAAATGCCGCGGCAGTCATGTCCGCCGTTACTATTGTGTTTGCCGTCTTGGCAAGCGCCTGCGCCAGTTGCTCAAGCATCACGGCCATCCGCTCAATCTCGCGCACGGTCTCGTCAAACTGCGCGTCCACACCGGCGCGAGCGTAGGATTGCCAGCCGGCGTCCAACCGACTCCATTGCTGCTGCACGGCGCGCTGTACCCGTTGCGTGTCCCAGCTCAGTTGTAGTAGATCGTTCGCCGCCGCGCGGAGATCTTCCAGCGGCACTCGCATTAAGTCACCCATTTGTTGCCTCCTGATTTATGTATTATCTGTGATGATGGCGGCTTGCCAAGCGCTCCCAACTGCTCCAGCATCACGCCCATCCGCTCAATCTCGCGCACGGTCTCCTCGTATTGCGCGTCCACGCCCGCGCGGGCGTAGGATTGCCAGCCGGCGTCCAACTGCCCCCAGTGGTGGCGCACGGCGCGCTACACGTGGTCGGTGGCGGCGCTCAGTTGCAGTAAGTCGCTGGCCGCGGCGCGCAGTTCCTCCGGCGGCACGCGCATTAAGTCACTCATTGCTTATCTACTGGATGTGTGTATTGTCTGTGATGCTGGCAGCTGGCGAGCGCCTGCGCCAACTGCGCGATCATCGCCGCCATACGCGAGATCTCGCGCATGGTCTCGTCGTATTGCGCGTCCACGCCGGCGCGGGCGTAGGGCGTGGATAAGTAACATCCTCGGAGGCTGCGAATGCGCGTCTACGCCGGCGCGGGCGTAGGATTGCCAGCCGGCGTCCAACTGCCCCCAGTGGTGGCGCACGGCGCGCTGCACGTGGTTGACTTCGCCGCTCAAGCCGAACAGGTCGCGCGCCGCGGCGTGCAGACCTTCGGGGGAATACGCATTAAGTCACTCATAGCGACCTCCTGGCCTTAGGCGTTATCGGTGGTGATCGTCGCCGGCATGTCCCCCGCCGCCGCTTGCTCCGCTTGTTGGATCAGCGTCGCCGTCTGCTGCAACGCCCGGCTGATCTCTTCCAGCATCAACGGCACCCGCGCCAACTGCGGCATGCCCTGGGTGTAGCTTGCCTCGAACGCCGCCTGCGCCGCGCCTTCCCACGTGGGCAGCAGTTGTTGCACGGCCTGGTGCAACGTGCGTAGCGCCTCCCGCGCCCGCACCGCCTGCCCCTGCACGTCCCCCGCTACCCCGCGCATTTCCTCATAGCTTAATCTGATCTGATCCATTGTGACACGCCTCCCTTGAAAATAGCCACAGAGATCACAGAGATCACAGAGAAAACCCTTTGTGTCCTTCGTGTCCTTTGTGGTGAAAATTTTCATCCAACCGCTGGTAAACGCCAGGCGTTAATGATGAATTCCTCTGCAAATAGCAAATCGCAAATAGCGAAT